>CAZIKD010000132.1:0-6180 GCA_964539725.1 uncultured Candidatus Bathyarchaeia archaeon
CTCCCCAGTGTTTGGTATGGGTATCATGATAGCTTCACCAGCAGTTCACTTATGCGCGCGCGCCGCCTGAGAAGCTGAGGCCCTTCATACAGCAGCCCTGAGGGGGTTCTACGCCAAGGGATTCGAGGAGACAGACACTCATGGGAGCGCGTGCACTAACGCACACCATAGGTATGAGATAATCATTCATGCGAGTAGGGTATCAGGTGGGACTCAGGATAAGGCTATAACCCCAAACCCAAACATTAACTCTTCCTAAATCTATATAAAAAAACTAACAAATAAACACAAAGATATGCGCGAAACTCTTCTCGGCTTACGTGTAATCACTCCGAATCTCATTTAAGCGTCTAGGAATACCATCAATAGAGTCAAAATGAGTTGGCCCACACCTAAGGAATTCTACGACAGATTCCACGATGATCCGGAGGCCGCCAAGAAGGCAGCCTACCAGGTTGGACGCGAGGCTGGGCTAATACTAAAACAGAGCAATAACATAACAGGGGACAGCCTAGATTCAGTTGCACAGATCCTTAACGCGGCCATGACCTCGGTGAGGAGTGAGCCATCAGCGAAAGTGGAAGGAGGCAGAGTCGTTAAGAGGGATAGAGGTTTCTGCGTCATCATGCGGAGTTCCCTGACGCTAAACCTTCCATGGGATTGGATGGATGCCAACTATGCCTGGCCATGGCTTGAGGGAATAGTGTCCACTGTTCGAACTGATGTTAAGATGAGCGTCGAATCATCCAGAGCGAAGGGCGAGCCGCTCTGTACACATGTTTTCGAGATTAAACGATAGTTTTTAACAGGCTGGGGCCGTTAACAGGCTCTATATATGGATCCTAAGGTTCAAACACGATAAATACCCGTGGAATAAACTCTCACATGGTGGGCGGTTGAGCTTCATCGATCCTAAGGTATTCTACGAGCAATTCAAGGATGATGCAGAGGCTGCCAAGCAGCGCGCTTACCATCTGGGCAGGGAGATGGGGCAATCACTGTTTAAAAAGCAGGGTATCAGAGAGAGGAACCTCAGCGCCCTCGCCGCTATATTGAACGAGTTCCAGAGGATGGTGCAGGGAGAACCCAATGCGAGGGTTGAGGGGAAAACCATTGTTATGCAGTGTAGGGGATTCTGCCCCATCATGCGTGCCGCCCTTACTCTTAACATACCCTGGCAGTGGCTCGATGAATACTACGTTCTCCCCATGTTTCACGGCATGTCCTCGCTAGTCGACCCAGATTTGAAAGTTAACCTCCTTTTCGCGAAGAGCAGAGGGGACCCGCAGTGCCTCTACCACTTCGAGGCGTAGACCATGGTGCCCATATCCTCGAAGAATCGCGAGAGGCCTCTCTTTGTTAGGCATCAGGTAACAGAGAGAGTCGATGAGGCTGAATTCGTCGAGAAGATCCACAGGGCTCTGAAGTCACAGTGCGAGGATGTTGATTCATCTGGAAACACTGTAACCCAACGAGTAGGCGCTGGCCGGCTCCAGTTTAAAGTCGAGCCCGTGGAAGGATTCACGGTCTTGACAACTACTCTACACCTAGACGCTGGTGTTGAAGGCCTAGTTAGAGAAGGGCTGCGTCTCCTCAAGGTAACTGATCCCCTTGCAGCTATACACTCGCAGGCTTACTCAACCTTCACAGTACAGGTGCCCGAGGCGACTGAGGAGTCAAATGCGTTAACCATGATCGATGAGTCTCAACAGTTTTTAGCTAGACCCAGGCTTGGAATAGGAGTCGTTAGGGGATGTATGTTCTCGATACTCGAATCAGGGGACGATGTGAAGGACTTCAACAAACACTACTTTGTTTCGCCCCTCAAGTCCTCCCGTGACTCAGATAAGCGGCTAAGTGAAACCCTGGAAGACATACGGGCTATCGCTGTTTGCTCTGCGCAGTTGTCTCAACTATACTCAAAGTCAAACAACTTGTTCTCGGCTCTCAAGCCGGGGGAGGTCGAGATCAGTGAGAGGACCGAGTCCTTCCTATGGGGCCTCATACAGCCGGAGCCCGTAAAGCTTGAGACGCTCGAGTCATGGCTGGGCTATATCATGGAGAGGGAGGCGAGCCTATCGGCCATGATTTCGACCCTGAGAGGCAGCTTGATTGAGGCGGAGGCAATTCTCTCAAGGATTAAAGGCGTCTTTCGGAGGCTGAATGAAGGCAGCTTCAAGGATGAAGCCACATGCCTCGAAGGCGAGGCTGAAAGATATGATAGGATCCCGAAGGTTTACGAGGACCACATTGTGAGGAGCGAGGCGCTGAAGGCTCGACTAAGCATAGTGATGGACAGCGTCGAGACCTATCTAAGTATTCAGCAGCAGAAGCTTACCTTGGAGGAGCAGAAGGCCTCTAAGGAGCAGCTTGTTAGGCTAGTTAGTCTGCAGGAGATATTCCACAAGGTGGAGATATTTGTCTTGGCCGTCTACATGACTGAGATGGCCAGGATCGTCTTCGAGGTCATCGCTGAGCACGATGCCACCTTATTGACGGCGCTCTTTATCCCGGTCGCGCTGGTTCTCGCCTGGGGCGTTACTCGTTTTCTACACAGAGGATAGCATATCTTCGTCGCGCGCGCGAGCTGTATCTTCTTGTTTCTCTCCGCGGCCCTCATGTTGTACACGTAGTAGATCGCCGCAACCAATACTCCGGTTGCAGCCACCATATAGTAGGCTGCCTGAATCTCAGCTAACTCAACCATTGACAAGTCACGTATATGAGTTAGCGTGAAGTGAGGATAAGATTATGGCCCCACACACGAAGTGGAAAATAATATCGGGGGGGAACCCAGAATAAGACCATTGAGGGTTCATAAACTCCCCCCCCCCATTTAATGGGAACATGTTTTGAGAGCGTTTCAGGTATCCTATAGGAAGGATCTCTACTCAACTTGATTCTTAGTAACTCATTGTTTAGAAACTCAAAATCCGATAACAGGTCCTCCATCAGCTGAGTTCCTTCCTGTTAAGAAGCCAAACACTGCATACCAACGTCACAGCGATGTAGAGAGCAAGAACAGCGACACTCACAAATACATTTAGGTGAATAACAGGCGCAGGTAACATCACCCCCACTACTATCCCCGCCGCGTAGTTCAAGACAAACCAGGGCTCAAAACCCCACATCTGCAAAAGCAAACTGATGACCGGAAAAGCCAGAGCAAGTAAAAATATGGGTGAAACGGTTGCTGAGGCGGATCCTCTCATCGCTGAGCTGAATAGAAACACTACCCCAAGTGCAGCCGCCCCAAAGATAATAGAATAGAAATAGGAGACGACGACTTGTGGCAGGAAGACCCCGAACATCGAGTAGGCTACGACCGAAGACACAGAGTAGTAAACAAGCAGGGCGCCAGCAACCACCGCCACGCATGCTAGATACTTGCCGAGGAGCCGCGTCGACCTCTTGATCGGGTTGGTGAAGGTGATGAAACAAGTCTTATGCTCGAACTCCGAGGCCACCGAGTCCCCGGCTAATATGCACACAGTGAACACGAGGTACATCCCGAAGAGGCTGTCACTAAGCACCCAGCCGAAAAAGGTCTCCGGACTAGGTAGGTTGAAGTAGCCTAACATTATTGGGGCTAAGGCGATAACCAAATTGATCGCCGTCCAAGTGAAAACGCCGAGAACTTTTCTCTTTCGAGTTAGCTTAAGTGCCTCGAAGGAGAAGACCGCTCCTAATTGATTCATTCCCGAGATCATGTCACCGCACCTCCTCGACTAGGTTGAGGTAGAGTTCCTCAAGCGCTAGTGAGGATTGGAAGGAGGTGAGCTGGAGACCAACATCATTTATGAGGCAGCTCTGCATCGCAGCCCTATCTGCTTCACCTCCCTCAAAGGTTATTGAGACGCATCTTCCGTCGACCTCCATATCCTTTACGCCACTGATGGCGCTGATTTTTGCTACCTGTTGCTGTGTAACCGGCAGCAAGGACTCTACCAAGATTTTCTGGGATCTGAATAAAGTTTCGAGGCGGTTTATGGTGTTGAAGTCGATGAGTTTACCCCCATTTATTATCGCGACACTATCGCAGAGTTCCCTGACTTCGTGGAGCATGTGACTCGCCATGAATAGGGTTTTACCGCTTCGGATCAGCCCCTTGATGAGCTCTCGGATCTCGTATTGGCCTCGGGGATCAAGACCGAGAGCGGGTTCATCGAAGATTAGTACCTCGGGGTCGTGTATGAGTGTCTGCGCGATTCCTAGGCGCTGCTTCATACCTCTGCTGAAGCCGCCGATCTTCGCGTTTTTCCACTTCGTCATGTTAACGTCGGCGAGGACCTCATCAATCCTAAAAGGAATGTCTGAGGGTTTCACGCCGCGTATCTTAGCCAGGTGGCTGAGTGTCTCATCCGGCGTTAATTGGGGGTAGAACTCCGGTACCTCAACGAGTGCGCCGACACCCGCTAGGTGTTTTACGCCTCCCGGCGTGACCTCGACTCCACCTACATAGGCTCTGCCACTCGTCGCTTTGATCAATCCGCATAGGATCTTTATGGTAGTCGACTTCCCCGCGCCGTTTGGGCCTAGGAATCCCACCGCCTGCCCTTTTCTGATCGTGATGTTAAGGTCGCTGAGGGCCTTGAGTGAGCCATAGCTCTTTGAGAGACCCTCGGCAACGATCACTTCCTCAACTGTTTTTCTTTGACTCATATCAGTCGATTGAGTGAGCGCTGGGTAGCCAGATTAGTTGGATTATGAGAATGTGATGAAAAATTATGTGCGATGATAAATCTTTAGTACAAATATTCACTCTGAAGATACATGAAGAACCTCTGGGACCTCCTTTTTGAGCTCTCAAGTGAGTAGAGGATGGGTATTCTTCTAGCGGTTAAAGCTGAGAAGATGAGGCTCTCTAACCTGGCCGAGAGGATGAACTTCACTGCCACCGAGGCGTCTCGGCAGTTGCAGAGACTGGGTGAAGCTAGGCTGATTCAGAGAGACTCTGAGGGATTCTTCTCCGCCACGAAGTATGGGGAACTATGTCTCCAACTACTCGACAACCTGATCTCGCCTCATCAAATAGAGATTACTTCCTCGTGCATGATGCCTCAGTCATACCGAGTCAATTCGTTGGCAGGCTGGGTGATCTGCGTGAGTGTTCCTTTCAGGGTGACTTTATTTCGACTCTTGCATACGATGAGGAGATGTTAAGGTCAGGTGAGGAGTATGCGTATGCAATCGGGGACCAGATTCACTACGGTGCTCAGCCTATTGTCGCTGGTAAGATCAAAATTGGTTTAGATATACGCACAATTCTACCAGAGAAACTGGTTCCGCCCCCCCGGTCTGAAACTAACAGAAGGCGTCGCGAGGAGACTATTACCAAGAGTAGATTTTCACCACATTGTGACTGATAAAGAGGCGGCCTTCGGGCTGCCTTATTTTGATGGGAAGATGGACTACGCTCAGTTCGTGAGCAAAGATGAAAGGTTCCGCGGCTGGTGTCTCGACCTCTTCCATCACTGCTGGGAGAAAGCCAAGCCACTCGTTGGGCCGTTATCTAACATTCCATAATGTGCACGAATGTAGTAGGCGACCTGAATCTCAGCTAGATCAACCATTCATCATTCACTGATTAGAGTCAGGTGGGACTCAGGATAAGGCTATTAAAGTGGAGCTGCGTTTTCTGACACTATCTCTTCCCAGACAATATTAAATATCAGTTGAATTTACATGAATCAGAGGTGCCATCCCTGAAATGGGCTAGCCATCTCTCAAGGTGAATTACATGAAAGCACTGAATGTAGACGATGTGAAGGGCGACGAGATCGCAAAGGGCGCCATCCGTAAGTTGCTTGTACATTCGAAGAACCTCATGATGATATACTACGAGGTTGAACCTGGAGGGACACTTTCACACAGTCACCCGCACGAGCAGATGGGATTCGTCGTCAAGGGGGCAGTCGAGCTAACCGCTGGGGGTAAGACTGTAAAGCTAGGGCCTGGCTCGTCTTACATATTTGACTCGAATGAGCACCACGATTTCAAGATCACTGGCAAGGGAACCGTAATAATCGACATATTCCACCCAACGAGAGAGGACTACCTCCCAAAGTGAAGAACATTCGAAAACACACACTAGAATTTTTTGAAGTCCTTTGATCATATTTTTTTTCTAATTTACTGTCATTAAGCGATGAAGAGTATTGCTAGTAAAAGGAGGCTTAT
>CAZIKD010000133.1:0-4962 GCA_964539725.1 uncultured Candidatus Bathyarchaeia archaeon
AGAAACATGAGAGCTTGTCTAAACTTCACGTCATTCAGTGGAGGTCTCCTAAGATTAATCCCAAAGCAATAGAACCCATAGTCTGGAAAAGACATGATCGAAAGTTTGGGGTCGTTCTTGATCTCTTCAATTTTGTCGGCTGGCAAAGGCCCGTCGATCATATCTATGTCACCTTTCTGCAAGGCAAGCATCTCAGCTTCCACGCTGCTGTATATCGCGATGTCAATTCCATCTATCTTTGGACCTTTGCTCTCAAATTGACTAAACTGACCTTGCGCAGAGACCTTGATGTAGGGCAGAGCTGCCAGAATCGAAATCAATACAATGACCAAGAATGCGCAAGATGTTCCTTTCATAAAATCAACCCGCCCCCCAATCAGACTACCTGATGCTGTTCACAGCAGAATCCTTTTCTCCTATATTAAAACTAGTGAAATAGAATACTGGCAAGTCAAAAAGTCAATATGAGGACTAGATGAGAGAATTGGGGCTCAAGGCGTACGTAGTCAGAAGAATCATATACACTCTGGTTCTCATCTTTTTGGTAGTGACAGTAAATTTCGTAATATTCAGACTTGTTCCGGCTGATCCGCTTGCGATGATGCTAAGCAGTTCAAAGCTCGCGCCAGAACAGATTCAACTTCTGAAGAAGCGATTTCACATCGGTGAGCCTCTCTTTGTTCAGTACGTCTACTACATCACAAATCTCGTACAAGGTGAGTTTGGATATTCATACAGGACTCAGAATCCAATCGCAGAAGAAATAATCCAGGTGCTACCCAACACTCTGCTTCTTCTGGGGACTTCTTTCGTTTTCTCGGTCATTCTAGGAATGATCTTGGGAATCCTTGCAGCGACTCGCAGGGGGAAAGGTACCGACATCACCATAATGTCCTTGGGAATGACTTTCTACGCGCTGCCAACGTTCTGGATTGGCCTGGTTCTTCTGCTCCTGCTGGGATATTTCGTCCCAGTATTTCCTCTGAGAGGTACACTGAGTGTCCCGCCTCCCGCTGACCTGCCAGGGATTGTGGCTGACGTTCTGTGGCATTTGATCCTCCCCGCCTTGACTTTGATTCTCTATTCTTTTGCGCAGTATGCCGTGATCATGCGAAACTCCCTCCTGAATGTTCTGACTGAAGACTACATTGTAATGGCCCGTGCAAAGGGATTCACAGAAAACGCGGTGATACTGAAGCATGCTCTGAAGAACGCGATGCTTCCAATGGTAACGATAATTGCCACGGGATTTGGAACGATTTTCAGTGGAGCAGTAATTACTGAGACGGTATTCTCTTGGAAGGGGATAGGCCAATATCTTTGGCTTGCGATAGGCGTTAGCGACTTCCCGGTTCTTCAAGCAGTGTTCTATGTAGTTGCAGTTGCTACAATCCTGGCCAACTTTGCCGCTGACATCATTTACGGATTCCTCGATCCCAGAATAAGATACTAGGAGGGTTGGCAGGCGAAGAAGACAGAATTCTGGAGTCAATACAAAAAGAGCAGGCTTGGAATCACTGGCCTAGCGCTGATGTTCTTCTTCCTGATCTTCGCCGTCGCGGCTCCTCTAATAACCCCCTACGATCCGATCAATTCAACCAATCTGGCCGGTTCAAAAGCCGCTCCAATCTGGATGACCTTGTTTCCAAGCTACCAAGATGCCAGCAGAAATATTGCTCCGATCGAGGATCCTTCGCTCTCAACACTATCTTCCTTCCATCAGTGGCAGACTTCATCATTGGTATCCTATTCAGAAGAGTCTGGAAATCCTGTCGATGGCAATCTTGGCTGCATGATATTTCAGTTCGAGACATCTTCATCAAGCCAACACGAAATCACGGAGAGAGCTTCCGTCTCGTTTCAGAGCATGCACCAGGCACCTGAAAGATTCACCCTGGATATTGCTTTGCAGATTGAGAATCGAGAGAGTATCGATGGGAAGATCTCTGCTCTGATCAAGGATCCGGAAGGCAATGAGTATGAAATATGGGAGAACAAACTCGAAGACACCTCAGGAGAGTGGACTAAACCATCGTCAAGAATCGACTCATGGAGCCCGCAACTTCGACTCAATATTGCGAAAGACGTCCTTGGAAGTGCAGAAGAGAAGATCTTCTCAAGCAA
Source organism: uncultured Candidatus Bathyarchaeia archaeon (assembly GCA_964539725.1). Taxonomy (GTDB): domain Archaea; phylum Thermoproteota; class Bathyarchaeia; order TCS64; family TCS64; genus UBA8941. The sequence continues at coordinate 2,125 of CAZIKD010000133.1, forward strand.
AGGAACTTATTCTCTGATTCTTCAGATAGTAGTCTTTCCTGATTATTCGAAGAAAGCTGATCTGATCGTATACCTAGATGACGTTGATTTCAGGTGCTATGGCGCTGTATTTGGCTATCTCGGCACCGATCAGTTTGGGGCTGATCTTTTTTCGCAGCTAGTATATGGAGCACGTCTTTCGCTACTAATTGGGATTCTGGCATCTGTGCTCTCAGTCAGCATTGGAACATTCATGGGGATCATGGCAGGGTACAGGAGAGGAGTCGTCGATGAGATATTGATGAGGTTCAACGACGTGCTGATGGTTCTGCCGGGGCTTCCTCTATTGTTAGTGCTGATTGCTGTACTGGGGCCTTCAATATGGAACATCATTTTACTAATCGGATTACTGGGTTTCATGTCAGTTGCTCGCGTGATAAGATCACAAGTTTTGAGCCTGAGAGAAAGGACATTTGTTGAAGCGGCAAAGGCTGTCGGCGCTGGAACTAATTGGATAATGTTCAGGCATCTGCTGCCAAACGTGATATCGCTAGCCTTTGCTCAGCTCGCCCTCACTGTTCCCGCTTCAATTGCGAGCGAAGCTTCTCTTAGTTGGCTCGGACTGGGGGATCCCACTGTTCCAACATGGGGCCGAATGCTATATCTTGCACACTATTACGGCGTCTTGAGAGAATGGTGGTGGATAGTCTTCCCTGGCCTCTGTATAGCTCTAATCTCGATCTCGTTCATTTTCGTAGGACATGCAATGGATGAAATCCTAAACCCGAAGCTCAGACAGAGATAGAAGAACGTCGGAAGAATCAGGCAATCACCAATCCTAACATGATTCTGGGACTTTCGTGGTTAATTGACATCAAGAAAATGAAGGAATGAAAGAACCACGCTCTATCGAACATAGCGGAACAAGCGTGTAGGTGCGCAGATGTTGTCTTTCTTGTTGGCCACTCTTCCACATGCCCTGCAGATATACTGCGCATTGTTCACCAAGGGCTTAATCCTTTCTATGCCCGTCATATCTCCGATGATCATCTTGCATAGATGCTTCTCATGTCCTTTATGTTGTTTCAAAGATTAGATCCTCTAGAGTGTCTATCTCGGTCCCCGAAAAAAGTCTGCCGTTTCTGACTCCCGAATCATGTCGAATGCTCATCATTCTTTTCTCGAGTGCGACTCGATCTAGCTTGTAGAGACATATCGTCACTACCGCTACTCCGAGCAGCAGAGATACCCAGAGATATGTGTCTCCTGATCCTGTAGACTTGTCCGAGAACGCCCATACACTTCTAGAGAATAGTACCGATGCGAAAAGAAGCAGTATTTCCCAAAGAACGAAGTTACCTATTCTTGTTCTTCAGGATCACTCTGGTAGATCTCATAAGGCGCGAATCAATACTAAGGTGCTATGATTAACTCCAGTTCGACCAAGTTAGCATCCTTACGGGTCTCTAACATCGTATCAGTAGTCGTCATGTTTGTCCTGAACATGTTGTCTGCGAGAGGTCTGATCAATAATTCACACTAGTGATTGGTGTTCACGATGAAGTATCCAGTTTCCAAAAGTGATTATGAGACTTTCAGAAACGTGGTGGAAGTTCTAATAGAACAGTTCCAGCAACACCCAAGGGAGAACAACCGATTCTACGAGACCGCTGTCAAGAGATTTGGTGAAGGAGCTGATGAAACTCACATGTTTGCTCTGTTCGTACAAGAAGCGTACTCGTTTAGGTACATATCTGTGATAACTGGATACGCAAGAAGAAATGGATTGGCGTGGACTAACAGCTACGTTCGTGAAATACCTAGCATCAGCATGCTCGTCGAAAGGATAAAGCAAAGGGGTAGATGTGATCCCGAGTTCACCCACCTGTTCTTCACCAAGACCGATACAGCTTCCCTTGGCGCGAAGCCCCTGGTCATCATTCCAATCCTCGAGTGTGCACAAAAAGACCGTCGGATTGAGATAGGAATAGTACAGAGAAAGAAGATTGAGGTTGCACTCGAGATATTGATGAATCACAAGCAGACTCGGCGGGTTTCCGACGCGAGTCTCTCAGGCGTCTGAAGAGCATCTATTGTCAACATGGAATTTCATTTTGATTTTTCTGTGAGGAACTCTGAGAGGTTTGTTTCTCCAATACTCAGCTCTGAAAAGTTTCCCAGTAGTCGAGTGGCTATTTCGGCGATAATCTTCTTCACACCATAACTTTTCTCAACTTCAACCACTGGGGATATTCTAACGACGACGCCATCCTCTCTTCCACTTATCATCGTGAAGAACTGAGTCTTCTTTGATCCTTCAATGACCAAAGATTCAACTAATATTGATTTTTCGTCGCGGTCAATATAGGCGTTCGTAGTTCTGAGAACACCGGTTTCACTTCTTATCAAAAATGGCTCTAGTTTCCGAAAAACTTGTGCTACTTCTATCTTTCCTTTCAGTACAACGTGTGGCACCCAGATCCCCCATAGCTACAAGCATAAAATATCTCTTGTCTCTATGAGTTTTTCTGATGCTTGTTTTGGCTGTGATTTCGACATGAAGCCAAGTAACCACTGTTCCATGGTCGGAACAAATGAGGTTGGCAGTACGGATCAATCCGACTGCCTAGTCTTGAGTCGTAGTAATGAGATGTGGAAGAACATATTTCAAATGATGTTCTTCTACTGTTTCTTTCTCGCTTTTCCTATTGAATCGGCAACTAGCATTGCGTCTCGAGCCATTTCTGGCGTTACCTGGAAGGGCATGTTACCCATCGTGTCTTTTGGATCGCAAGCCTTCTCTGCGGCCTTCATGAGTGCGTCTTTGTCAACGTTTCCTATTCCGAGCTGGCTCAATGT
>CAZIKD010000133.1:5062-6177 GCA_964539725.1 uncultured Candidatus Bathyarchaeia archaeon
CGGCCTTCATGAGTGCGTCTTTGTCAACGTTTCCTATTCCGAGCTGGCTCAATGTCGTTGGCAATCCCAGCTGAGTGCACCAATCAACTATTGGATACATTTCGTGAGGTGATCTACATTCAAGTACAAACTGCGTTAATGTACCGAACGCAACGATCTCACCGTGTTCTGCGTGAAGACCTGGAACTACTGTTAACCCATTATGTACTGCATGAGCGGCTGCCAGACCGTTTGCCTCCCATCCAACGCCGCTAAGTAGTTTTATTGACTCGATAATTCTCTCAACTGCGGGAGTGACGGCACCCATTTCCATGGACATTTTTGCCAGAAGCCCATAGTTCATTAGATTCTCAAAGCAAATCCTTGTAAGAGCTAGTCCAGCGTCTGTTGCTAGACCTCCAAGGAAGCTTGGAGAACTGGATGCTTTGCAGGCATCAGCCTCGAATTTGCATGCTAATGCGTCACCCATTCCTCGGACAACATGCTGAGCCGGACATCTTCCGACAATATCAGTATCCACCAGTACAAGCTCCGGGTGTTTTGGATATACAAGGTACTCGACGAATTGGTGTTTCTCTGTGTAGACAACCGACAATGCGCTAGCGTCAGCATTCGTCGCACACTGTGTTGGCACCAGCGCGATTGGAAGACCCAGCTTGAAGGCTACACCTTTGGCTGTGTCAACAGCCTTTCCGCCACCAACCCCTACGATTACTTCAGCACCCTTGCTTTTTCCTTCTTGTGACAGTCTGTTTATTGCTTCATGTGTACATTCCTTGATGGTCCTGTCGATACCGACTATTGCAACTTTGTTCTCTTCGAAGCTCTTCTTGATCGCATTTTCAACAAGCGATATGGATGTTGGACCACCCATAACAAGAGCCTTCTTTCCGAGATCCTTCACATGTTTCCCAATCTCATTTGAGGCTCCCAACCCCTGCACGTATTTGCTGGGGGTCGCGAAGATCTTAGTTATCACTTTCATAATAGACCACGTCACTACTAGCTTTTCTGAGAGATTTAAGAATTACAGAACTAAGTACCGTCGATGCATCATTTTTCTCACCGGAAAATGTGGCAGCAACTACTCAATTCTGAATCTCATGAATTGTTTC
>CAZIKD010000134.1:0-6091 GCA_964539725.1 uncultured Candidatus Bathyarchaeia archaeon
AGAGCTTCCCAGAGGAGACGAAGAAAGCCATTCGATCCATCTGACTCTCTTGACTTGCCTCTTGCTACTCATACCGAGCATTTTCTTGAGACACATTACAACGCATCTATTTGCGAATAAACGCCGCCGACCCCCATAAGTTCAATTTTTATTACAAGATACGCGCTCGGATGCGACTACAGCATCAAAATAATAAAAATAAAGCCGGGCGTACTATGGTGGTTTGGTGGTTAGTGACCGCGGTTTCTGTATGCTTCCATGAAGGATTTGATGATGTCTGAAAATCTGCTGTCTATCTTTCTGCCTACCTGAAGGTCACAGATGGTTTCGCCGAGTGTATTTTCACCGAGCCGTATCTTGGCGTCGAGGTCATTAGTGTTAAATCCCTTCTTCAACATTATACCTCGAGTTTCCTTCATGAGCTGGATCCAAGCATGCATGCTATCCATCTCCCTAAGGGCATCCCTAATCGCGGTGTTGTGAAGTTCACTTATCGCGTCTTGGATGGCTCTCATCTGTATGTTAAGCTCTGTGAGTGTGGCGTCGTCATCGACCAATCCCCTGAGAGTTTTGAGCTCTATTTCAATCTTATCGAGTTTTTGAAGGAGGGTCTTGGCTTGGTCGTTGCCGATGCGTTCTCTGAGCTTTTCAACTGTTTCCTTGAGCTTGCCGATTCGCTCATCAGTTTTATCGATGAAGGAGATTATCTGTTCCTTCTTCCTATCAATGGCGTATTCTTGCAGTAGGGTCCTCGCAGTCTTCATGTGCTCTGATGCACTTGTCAGCGAGTCTTGTGCCAGTGAATACTCCTTTTTTGCCAGATGAGTTACGGCGGCGTCAATTTCTACTTGGGCTGCATCGAGTTCTGTTTTAAGGGAGGCTTTCTTGAGTTCGTTCTCGATGTTCTCATTGAGCGTCTTTAGACCATTGAGCATATGCTGGGCTCGTTCGATCTGGTTAGTGAGCCGGGTCTCGTCGTCGATTGTCTGCTGAGGGTGGCCCAGTGCGAGGATCTTGAGTGCGTTGCTGAAGTGCTTCTGGGCTCTTAGCGAAGCCTGAATCGATGCGGCATATTTCTCGGAGGTGAGTGAACTCTGCGCCTCATTAAGGGCTTTAACGCCTGCTTCGTAGTTCTCCTTGGCGGCTTGAGGGGGGGAATCACCGAGTTGAGCTTTTACTAAGCTCTCGGAGGTTTGGGATATCTGTAGCAGCTTTTCGGTGATCTCCTTAAGATTCGCCTTTAGCACGGTGAACGATGCAACTGCGGTCTTGGACGCTAAGTCCTTGGCTTCAATTGTCCAAGTTCCAACTTCGGGATCTGCCGGGAGGTTGTAGCCGTACTCGTACTTGCCATCCCCGTCGGCGATTGGGTTGACTGTGATAATTGTCTCAGCCCCAACCTTGAAGATGAGAGTAACTGCACCAGTTACAGTTGCTACGCCCGATACCTTGACAACTTCACCGGGATGGTAGTGAGTCTGATCCGTTTTTACGCTCAAATCTGTGGGTAGTGCCATGACCCAGGGGGTGACAGGTATTAATAATAAGGCGGCTATCAAAGCCGTGAGTATAGTTCCTTTACTCATATCATCACGTGTTAATGCTATGGCTGAGTGTATTATTAGGGATGCGCCGGAATGATTTGGAACAACTGTTCCACCCAAATAACCGGTTAGATGAAGGATTTTTCAAAAGAAGTCAGTCTATGCTTCGTTTACGTTTCATGGCCCTCACAACTAATAGGGAGAGTGAGATAATTAACACTCCCACGACGAGTGAGGGTAATATTAGATTAGTTAGGGTATCGGTTTGTCCGTTTGATTGTGAGGATTGACTAGTTAGCACTAGGCTCAGGCTGCCAGCGGGCAATACTAACGTAGTCTGTTTATCTTTCGACGTGATTTCTAGGGGAGTCACATTTGTGCTTATCACTGTGGAGGATTTGGGCAAGGAGATTGTAGAGGGTGTATTAGTAGTCACATTAAAGGTCATGAGTCCTCCTGTCGATGAGACCAGAGTGGTTGTGAGGTAGATTATGCTGATGCTGCTGGTCCCAAGGGTGAGAATGGATATCGAGTCTGTGGTAACATTGAACCTGAGGGGTGCGCCGTTGATATCGGATACGAGCACATCAGTGTAGCTTGACCCTGGGAGCGGTATGACCACTTTCACTTGTGACGCGCGCGCATGTGTTGAGGAGGAGTAGGAGAGCCACTATAGCGATTGTGGGATTCATCTAGTTCAAATCACTTTAATCTTCTAACCTATAAATGTGGGTTGGAGCTTGCCATCGTAGTAGCAGATTTTGCGAGTTCATTTCAATGTCCTTTTGAATCGCTTCTCATTCATCGTCGTGGTGAAGACGTCGCCCCAGATGTGGTTGAGGGGTTGAACCTTCTCCACATCTATCACGTCTTTGAATACCTCATCTTTGGCGTCTGATTCCAGTACCTCGCCGACGATCCAGACGCTTCTCTCGGATAATATTAAGTGACTTCTCATTCGGCATTCTATCCACCCATATGCCTCAGCTATTCGAGGAGGAGCGACTTTGATCGCCTTAGTCTCTGTTAAACCGCTTTTCTCAATTTCGTTTACCTCATAAGGATATTTTGTTTCTAGGATTTCCATCAATGGCCCGAATTTCTCGCCTACGAGGTTTACGACGAATTCACTGTTTTGCTGGATGTTTCTCCAAGTGTCGTGCTCGACTTCACAGCAGAACCCAAAGAGCGGCACTGGCTTTGAAGCCATCGGGGAATTAAAGCTGAAGGGGGCAGCGTTCGGTATTCCCCTTGGAGATATTGTGGAGATTACTACTGTGGGTCGTGCAATGAGTCTGTAAAAATCCTTCAATTTTCTCACCTTTTTTTATTTTGTTAGTCGCTTGGCTCCGGGTCCCTCTCGAGGCTTCCGCATGTGCAGTGGATGCTGCCGCTGTTCCTCGGCCTGACGAGGCTGCTGCACTCAACCTCGACCACCTCGACGTCGATCGATTCGAGCCATTTCGTGTTCTTCGGGTTGCCCGTGGGAACCATTACCTTCATGGGTTCGAGTACGATCCCCGTGTTTGGACCGATCTTGGATCCGTGTGTGTTGGTGTAGATGAGGTCGTCGGGGGGTGTAATGAAGCGCCAGTTCATCTCCTTCTTCATCCATTCAACTAGGTGGGGGTCGTACCACCTCGGGTCTCCCACGCTGATGTGGCGGTCGATCATTGCGTAGTCAATTGTTCCCTTGCTGGTTCCGTAGCCTGGGCCCATCTTTATGTCGACCTCGGGGTCCTGTAGTTTGACGATGTGAGCGTACTGCTCTTGGCCGAATTCGTTCGCTTTAGCTATCTTTGGGTCGGTTGTGTTTCCTCTTGGGAAGTGGACCTCGATGAAGAGGTGTTTCTCGTCGAGCCAGCCGCATGAGCCCCCCTCCACCATGCCGTCACTCATTACCATCCCGACGACTGGACATCCTATCTCTGCCAGGGTCTGGTATGTTGGTATTTCTTCCCCCTTCCTGATCCAGTCATACATTCTCAGTATTACTTGACCGTATACGGCGGGGTGGCAGACGTCGTCGGTGTATATACTCTTGACGTGGTGGGGGGGATCGAAGGGGTCGGGCTTCTTCACCACGACGCGCACCCCCTCATCTTTGTATGCTTTGACGAGGTTCTCGTGATGCTCCACGAGCTCGGCTAGGTCCGGTTTGAATGTCATCCTCCAGGCCGCGAGGCTGCTCTCGTGGGGTGGCCACGGGGTCTTCTGGCCGACGGATAGGAACTCTTTTCCCGGTCTGTGGACGAGGACCGTTCGCAGCTTACCTATCGTCGTATTTGCTTTCCACCTGCTCCCCCAGTACTTTGGCATCTCCTCCCCGAAGTCGCTGTGGATCTGAGGGTGGAGGCTGTGGTATACTTCTGTGAGTTCCTGGATGTTTTCCTTGCTGTTCTCCTGTGACATGGTGGAGTGGTTATCGTGGAATGCTAAAACGCTTTACGAGTATTAGTTGAGGCGAGTTCGGGTGATTACTTTGATAAGTTAGGGAAGGCAAGATATTTTATGCCATTCTGTCCAGAGTGTGGTACTTCGGTCAATGTTAGTCACAAGTTCTGCCCCAATTGTGGAATGAAGTTGGAGGCTTTGCAGCCGCGGGGTGCTGTTGCACCAACTGTCTATGCATCTCAGCCGACGGTGCAACCTGTTCCGCCTCCACCGCAGCCCTACCAAGCTCCACCGTATGTGGAGCAGGTTAAGACCATCATACCTAATCTCATGGTCTATAAGGGGTTGGGTCGGTATGACACATTCAATCTGGTTGTCACAGATAGGAGGAGCATATTCTCCAAGCTGACCAACGATATGATGAGCAAAACGATAAAGGCTCGCAGGGCGAAGGCGGAGGGTGAGGGTAAGGGTTTCTTCGGCAAGTGGAAGGCCCAGATGCAGAACTTTGGCTCATATACGGATTATTATGAGGGGATGACGCCGGACCAGATATTGAGGGATTCCAAGGAGAACTATGCCATTGATAACTCGTCGATACGTAGCCTGAACGTCCGCGATGAGAAGGGTGATGAGGATATGATGAATTGGTACGGTTTGGAGATATTGACGACTGGAAAAAAGATCACGTTCAAGACACAGTACGACCCCACAGAGGGCTTCAACATCGCCTATGGCCTCCAGAAGGGGTAGCGTAGTCTTTCATGTACGCGTGTATACATTTGCTCTGGCTCAGTGGTATTTCTCGTAGTAGGGGTCTATCCAGTAGTGGTCTTGGAATATAGATTTCCCATTTTGTACGAGGAGTTTCCCCTTGGAGTATACCTTCTCAGGTTGAAGCTTCTCAGGGTTAGCGACGACGATGTCCGCATCGTAGCCCTCCTTTATGTGGCCTTTTCTGTCATCGACTCCGAGCAATCGGGCGGGGTTAGTGGTTACCATCTTCAGCGCCTCCTCAAGCGGTGCTACATGGTTCTGGACGATGTCCTTGATCTCCCTCCTCGTGAAGTCGACTAGGGCGACGTAAAGTCCGATCTGTTTCCCAGACCCGTCCCTGATCATCATGGGGCAGTTCGCGTCACTGCTGATCGTGATGCCCTCGATCGGGCAGCCCGCGTCGAGCATCCTTTTAACGGCGTATTCAACTTTAACGCCCGTCCTAGTGCCCTCCTCCTTCCGCATCTGCGAAGTAAGGTCAACGACTCCCCCCTTCTTGACGTATTCGATCCCCTGCGCCACCACGTCAGGCTCGACGCGGTTAACGTGAGTGGGAATTATCTTAACAGGGTCGAGTCCCGTGTTCTCGATGAGTTCGAATAGCATATCCATCCTCGTGGGTCTCCGACCAACGTGGACGTGTGTAACCGCCGCCTTCTTCACAGTCTCCGCTCCGATGTTGACCTCGCTTACGAGCTCCGCTAGCTCCCTCCAGTTATGGTGGCTAGTAGTCGCGTCCGAAATGGCGGTCTTCAGGCCCTTCACCTTATCGATGAGAATAACATCCCTCCTCACGCTTCCGGTGATGGTGGGGGGAGGGATGTGGAAGCAGCCCGTATAGATGTAAGTTGTGAGACCCATCAACTCTAGTTCGATAGCCTTCCAGTAGAGTTGCTCGAGACTGCGGACCCCCATCTCCTCACCGAGGGTGCCCACTGCTGTTGTGACCCCACTCTCCACGATGTCCCGCCAAGAGATGTCGTATGTATGTCCAATGGGGCCTTGGCCGTCATTGGCTCCCGTGAAGTGAATGTGTGTATCTATGAAGCCGGGGAATACGACTTTACCGATAGCATCGATGACCTCACAATCATATGGCCCAGGAGGGGTAAGGTTTGTTCCGACTGCAATTATCCTGTCGTTGGCTATCAATATGTCCACCTTGCCGAGTTTCGCTGGCGCGTAGACTTCTCCTCCGACGATGAGTTTGAACATGGATGAATGTTGTCCCCGGGGGATATAATCCCTGTTTAATCGTGGGACGGGAGTAGAAATCGTGTAGTTAAACTCGGGGTTGAGTGTATGCAAGTCTGCGTTAGGTTTTACGATGATCGTAATCACTGTCAGGGGTCTTGATCGGTGTGACTGAAAGTATA
>CAZIKD010000135.1:0-6050 GCA_964539725.1 uncultured Candidatus Bathyarchaeia archaeon
TTTGACGAGTATATTCAGCGTTAAATACAACCACAAGATGCTTCTCCAAGTTGGACTGCTTGCCTACGCAGCCTCAGCCATCGGATGCTATTTGGCGCCAAACTTCACCACAATGGTAGCAGCATTCTCATTGTCAGGCGTCGGATATGCGTTAGCTACCACAATGGTTTTCACATTAACAGGACTACTTCCTCAAAAAAAGAGGGGGGAGGCCATCGGATTTATAATAGCCGGGATGTCCGGTTCATATCTCATCGGTGCTTTAGTTGTGCCTTACCTTCAGAGCATCGGGGGCTGGAGGTATACCTTCTTCGGCTACCTGCTTCCCAGCTCGGTATTGGCGCTGCTTTTGGCAACAATAACCATCCCTAGGAAATCAAGTAGTTCTGATAATAGGAACCAGATCAAGCTTGGTGAAGGTTTTAAAGCGATTTTTTCAAATCGATCCGCGTTTTTCTCTTTACTCGGCTATTTGCTTGCGATAGTTACGTGGCAGGGGATTTTAACGTATAATACATCTTTCTTCAGGAGCTCATTTTTAATCTCAATTGGAGAGGCTTCAATTATCATCTTGTTCGCAGCAACCTTGTATACTATTGGCAGTGTTGCCAGCAGCAGGATAGCGAATCGAGTGGGGCGGAAGCGCTTAGTAGCGATCTCGATTCTGATCGCAAGTATGATGATTATGGTGTTTGCTTATTCGCCGATTTTCGTGATTACTGTAGGTCTTCTATGTACCATTTGTTTGTTGGTAGGGATGATGGATGCCTCGTCTACTAGTCTCATCATCGAGCAGCTTCCTTTGTACGCCGGGATAATGATGTCGCTGCAAAGGGCAGTAACTCAAGTGGGTAGCTCTATAGGCTCTGGACTTGGTGGTGCGATACTCACATTTTCCAGCTACCAACTAATGTTTTTGATACTCGGGGTTTTTGGCATTGCCTCAGCTATGGTATTTCATTGGTTTACAAACGATCCTTCGTCTAGCAAGATTGAGTAGTAGAGCCTGAGCTTTAAGAAATTTATACAATTACTACGGATTTAATGGGCGTTTATTAGTAATAGTTGGATCAATTTGATTGGTTCTGCTACTGGATTAAATGCTCTGTGGTGGGATCTAGGTCCGAGGTGAGGAGCTTCACGCGCACTTCGCATGAGTACTCAGTCATAGATAGAGGTAAGGTTTTATTGTGGATAAAATCGTCGGTTTTGACATAGGACAAGGCACATGTTAAGCTAAATTAACTATAGAATCACAGATTACAATCAGGCTCGCGTTTGGCGCTCACCATTACGTATAAACTTCTTTGCCTAATTTAGGAAACCTACCCGTAAGTGTAACTATTATATCTCTGGCGCTCGACTAGAAAGAAGAAATCGGTCGGACGTCCCCTTGGGAAAAATAGAGGTCGAGGGTCTGTGGTACAGCTACCCCAACGCGGCGGAGCCAGCCCTCACAGAAATTAACCTCAAGATAGAACCTGGAGAATTCATACTACTCACAGGGCCAAGCGGCTGTGGTAAGACAACCTTCTGTAGATGTCTTAACGGCCTCATTCCTCACTTCTACAACGGAGAGATAAAGGGAAACATAAAGATAGACGGCATCTCCACCAGGGAACACCCAACCTACGAACTCGCTAAACATGTGGGCCTCATCTTCCAGAACCCGGACAACCAGATATTCTCCCTCACCGTCGAGAAGGACATCGCTTTCGGTCTTGAGAACCTGGGCGAGTCTAAGGAGAAGATGAGGAGTGAGATAGACTGGGCAATGAGCCAGGTCGGTATAGTTCCCCTCCGAGAGCGAGGCACCCACGAACTCTCTGGTGGCCAGAAGCAAAGGCTCACCATAGCCTCCATCCTAGCGATGCACCCCAGCATAATAGTTATGGACGAGCCTACTGCCTTCCTCGATCCCGTCGGCGCCGTGAGGATATTTAACGTCCTCCAAACACTCAATAGGGAACACGGAATCACGATTCTCCTCATCGAGCACCGGATGGATCTCGCCGTTAAGTACTGTGGCCGAATAATCGTCTTCGATAATGGCTGTGTAGTCAACGACGGTACACCTAGGGAGATTTTTACCTCTGATGAGACGCGCCTCATAGGAGTAGGCATACCTAGGATGGTGGAACTGGGGAGAAGACTACGCCAGAGAGGATACAACGTAGGTATTCCCCTCGACTCCGACGAAGCCTACTCAGAACTTACCCCCCTCCTCAAGAAACTCGAAATAGTAAAAACAAAACAAGACCTCCCCGAACTTGACGAGATTGTCGGTGAATATACTCATTCCTCGATAATCGAGCTTCGAGATGTGACTTATTCCTACTCCAGTGGCATAGACGCCCTACTTGGCATCTCATTGACAATCAACAGAGGTGAGTATGTAGCAATAATGGGGGAGAACGGAGCGGGTAAGACGACCCTGGTGAAGCACTTCAATGGCCTGCTGAGGCCGAAGAGTGGCAGCGTCGTCGTGGACGGCGAGGACGTCTCGAAGAAGAGTGTCGCCTCGATGGCCAGGAAGGTTGGGCTCGTATTCCAGAACTCCGATGACCAACTCTTCGCGGAAGACGTCGATGAGGAGCTGAGCTTCGCCCTCCGTAACTTTGGCTACGAGGAGGAAGTTATAAAGGAACGCGTAGACTGGGCGCTCAATCTCCTAGACTTGCAACGATACAAGAAGTCTAGCCCCTTCATACTTAGCGGGGGAGAACGTAAAAGAGTCGCCTTAGCTTCTATCCTAGCTTGGAACCCCGAGGTCCTCGTCCTAGACGAACCCACCGTCGGGCAGGACTACGGCCAGAAGGAGCGACTCAAACATTTCATGATGCAGCTCAGAACGCAGGGCAAGACGGTAGTCATAGTAACCCATGATGTAGAGTTCGTGGCTGAGAGCCACCCCCGCGTCATCCTTATGGCACAGGGTAAGATAATGGCCGACGGCGCGACCAAGAGGATAATGACTGACGCTCAAAGTCTCGAGGCCTGTTCTGTAGCACCACCCGAAGTCACTAAGTTATTCTCCAAACTCACACAATACGGCCTCCCTGGTGATGTGCTGGACGTAGATGAGGCTCTCGACCTCTTGACAAAGAAACTTAGGAGGGATGACCCATAAGTTTACTCGAGGGTCTACGATTCTCGAAAGGGGACTCACCGATCCATCGCATGGATCCCAGGGTTAAATTCCTCATGACGATGGTGATCTTCGCGCTTTCGATTATGTTCTTCGACCTTATCCCTCTTTTAGCTGTTTTTATACTCCAGATACCGCTTATCATCTACGCCAAGATATGGAGGGAATGGCTTAAGACCCTGAAAGGGGGGGCCTTCCTAGCCACGATAATATTCGTCACCAACCTTCTGAGCTTCTACTTCTTCAGGGGGATGCACCTTACAGGTGAAAACATCGAGTTCAGCCTCAGTCTCACGATCCGGTTTCTAGCTCTGATCACCAGCTTCAGCCTCTTCTTCCTAACGACGTCCCCCGACAAGCTTAGCCTTGCCCTTGAGAAGGCCAAGGTGCCATACGAATTCAACTTCGCCTTCATCACAGCGATTAGATTCGTGCCTGTTCTAGCCGACGAGGCGCAGACTATTATGGACGCACAGAGGTCAAGGGGGCTCGAACTCGATAAAGGTGGATTTCTCTCTAGGATTAGGAAGTACATACCGATACTGCTTCCCCTTATCGTAAACTCGATTAGGCGAAGCCTGGAGCTTGCGGAAGCTATGGAGTCGCGCGCTTTCGGGGCGACTAAGGATCGTACCAATCTATACGAGTTAAAGATGGCTCCCTCCGATTACTTTGCCTTAGTAATAACCCTTGGAGCACTAGCGTTCGCCCTTTACATGCGCCTCTTCCTCCCCCCATTACCTAAAGTAATGAGTGGAATCTTATTCCTCTAATCTAATCGTTATAGTCATTTTCAAAACGCTTAAATAATTACTATAGAGATTACAGTCGATATCACGGGTATCAATAATTATTGTAAGTGAGTTCTCCATGGAGCCTAGAAGGATACAAAAAGTCGGTTATTCAACCCTCTCCGTAAGCATTCCTATGAACTGGGCAAAGAAAATGAACGTTAAAAAAGGCGACATAGTATTTCTTAGCGAGGAGAACGATGGCGCCCTACGCATCGCCCCAAAGCCCAGTAAGGCGGAGGACACAAGCGTCTACGTCATCAACGTCGATGAGTGTGATAATACAACGATATTAGCCCGGGTGATAGTGGGAAATTACGTACTTGGCAGAAACATGATAAGAGTGGAGTCAAGCCGTCGACTGATGAGAGAGCAGATCGAGAGCATTAGGGAAATAACCCAAAGGTTACTCGGCATTGGAATAATCGAGGAGAGTGATAAACATCTCATCCTCCAATGCAGCATCGACCCAAAGAATTTCCCACTTGAGACCGTCGTAAAGCGACTCTATGTAATTACGAGCATTATGTTCAAGGAATCCATCGACGGCCTCATCGACGAGGATCGTGAACTCGCGAAAGACGCTATAAACCGTGAATACGAGGCTGATACGATATACTGGCTACTCTCACGATTGCTCGCATCGGCTCAACAAAGCCGCGTAATATCAGAGAGTATAGGGATCATCGATCCAATGCAGATTGCTGAGTATAACCTCATAGCATGGTACTTGGAGATGATAGGTGATCGTCTTAATTCTGTCTGTAAAAATTTGCTGAAGCTAGAAGGTCATAAAAAGGATACCGACAACGAGCTTATTGAGCGTCTTGGGCAGTTAGCTCTAGTTAGTTTCACAATGTTCGACAAGGCTATGAAGAGCATTGTCGAAAAGGATCTTAAGGTAGCAAGCGATGCCGTCGACCTTTACGAGGTGGTTCAGCTAGAGGAGGAGAAGCTACTCACAGAGTTCCATGATACTGGCTCCGAGTTGACGACTCGTTTCAACATGATCGCTTGGGAGTTTAAGATAATTGCCGAACACAGTGCAGCTATAGCGGAGATATCCATTGATAATATCCTTCGGGGAAAGAATGATATTTGTCAGATAAGAATAGATTCCGGTGAAGAAGATTAGATTCGCTCACCACATTTTTCGTAAAAATAAACTCGAGTTGTTACTCGTATTGATCATTAATATAATACTTTTCTCGCTTGAAAATTATAGTATATACTAACAACGCCACGCATTTAGACACTCGACTTCTTTTTATTCAACGAATTTGCATATATTCGATAAAAAATTTAGATGATCAGATGATTTAACACAAAAAATTGGTGCAGTATTTATATATAACTATCGAGCTAAAGGTTCATACATCATTTTTATTTAGTTTCTCTCTTAGTACGTGTTAATCATGATTAGGGCCAATCGATAAATAGGTCTAATAGAAAGAAACCTTATTTTAAAAAAACTTCCCAAGCGCGCCCATTATACTCTTCTAAATCGACTCGATCCGTATTCCGAGCCCTGTTAGCTAAAATGACAGAGATCAGAGCCGGAATGGTTACTGATATGCTGATCACGCAAACATCAATCAGCGCGTGGGAATACATTTATGGTCCCCAACTCTCTACGAATAAACATGCAAATGATAAATACTTAGTTGACTACTATCCAAACAAGGTTTATTTATTATATACTGAAAATGAACCTTACAAAGTTTGGAAAAATTGGTGAAAAAAGATGAAGTTTATAGCTGTACACAAGTGGCCCAAAGAAGCACAAATCGCCTGCACGAAAGACATGATAAATGGCTTCACAGCCCTACTAAAGGGAGAGACTCCTAAAGACATAATAATAGAAAACACTTGGACAAGAGACGATTATGGAGCTTTCTGCTGCTGGGATGCGCCAAACAAAGAAGCCCTAACTAAGCTGTTCAAACAATACCTGCCTACAATGTTGAAATACACCGAGTTTATACCCGTCTCGCAGGCGTTCCCCGCAACCATCGAGTACGAACTCGGTTTACTCAAAATGATTTGTGACGCGGCAAAGTAGAACCTACACAATCCCTTTTTTTAATATACTTTTCGAGCGCACGCTTTCG
>CAZIKD010000136.1:0-6032 GCA_964539725.1 uncultured Candidatus Bathyarchaeia archaeon
ATCCTCGCGACGTTTGCAGCCGACACATACACTTTAACCGTACAAACGTCTGGCAGTGGAACTGTCACAATCTTACCAAACCAGCCGAGCTACGCATACGGCGCACAGGTGCAGCTCACAGCCATCCCCGCCAACGACATAAGATTCACCGGATGGTCGGGAGGAGGCCTATCAGGCAATACTAACCCCATAGTCGTAACTATGGACTCAAACAAAGTCATCACTGCTACTTTCTCCAATGCCTTAGGAACATCGATGTCCTGGTACAGCTGGTCAGACACCACTGTAATGGGGTCCTCTTACTCATCAATTGGTCTCCTGTCAGCAGAAGGAGGTGGGGGTCTTAACGGAAGAACCATAAGAACTCAATTCACCAGACCCGACGGCAGCCAGGTAGTGACGACGACAACAACCTTCACCTTCATATTTTTCTCTGGGGCCTTCTACGCAACAACGACCCCTGACGCAGCTGGAACCTGGACCGTCTACGCACAGTTCCTTGGCGACGCTACATACGGCGCATCTATTCTAGGACCCAGGTCATTCACTGTCACGAAGATGGCGACCTCCCTAAGCTGCTCGGTAGCCCCCACAACGGTGGCCAACGGCCAGAGCCTCACAGTATCAGGTACACTGTCTCCCGACTCAGGATCCGACTTAGCGGGACGAACCATAGGCCTGACATTCACCGCACCCGGCGGATCAACATTCAGCGGATCAGCTGTCACAAACTCAGCGGGTGACTACTCGTACCAGTTCACACCCAATATTGTTGGCTCATGGAGCGTGGTCGCGAACTTTGCTAGCGATCCCAACTACGGGCCTTCGACCAGCACCAGCCGGCCGTTCACGGTAGCCGCACCAATTAACATCGTCGTAACCTCCAACCCGGCAGGAGCTGGATACGTAACGGTGGACGGCGCAGCGATAACGACTCCCCAAACCTTCAGCTGGGTACCAACATCCTCGCACACCATAGTCGCCAGCTCGACCGTTTCGATTTCAAGCGGCGTACAGGACGCTTTCTCCACCTGGAGCGATGGCGGAGCAAGAAGCCACAGCTACACCGTACCCAGCGCCCCAGCTACAGTTACAGCCAACTTCAACAGACAATACCAGGTGAGATTCACGAGGGGCAACCTGGATAGTAGTGCCTCCGGGACCGTCGTCACGGTCGGATCCACAACCTACACATATAGCAGTCTAGGATCCTCAGGCCAGCAGATCTGGGTTAACAGTGGAACCACATACACCTACAACGACCCTGTCACAGGCAGTACCGGCAAGAGGTTTGATCTGACAAGCGTCTCAGGCCCAGCCTCACCAATAACCGTTACTGGGACAGTCACCCCAACCTACCAGATCCAGTATCAGCTAACCATAAACACTAACGCTGGAACTGTAAGTCCAGCAAGTGGAGAATGGTATAATGCTGGCACCACAGTGACCCCGATACTAGCCACGGCACCCAGCGTAGTCCCTGATGAGCGATACGTATTCAATGGCTGGTCGGGCTCCGGAACAGGGAGCTACACTGGCACAAACAACCCAACCACCGTTACAATGAACGGTGCAATAACAGAAACAGCTTCATGGACTCACCAGTACCAGGTATCCTTCGACGTAAGCCCAACTGGTAGTGGGTCAACCACCCCGTCTGGGTCATCCCAATGGGTGGGTACTTCACAGGCGATAACGGCCACAGCAAACTCAGGATATCGGTTTAGTACATGGACCGTTACTGGACCTGTAACGATCAACAACCCGTCATCCGCATCCGCGACAGCAACTATAACCGGATCCGGAGGCACAATAACTGCGAACTTTGTAATAGATACTACACAAACTCTTATTCTGAGACCCATGGGTGTAGGGAACAACAATGGTTTGTCTAGAAATGGCAGTGGTGGTGCAAACTGGGATAGAGTAGATGAGGCTGCCGCAGATAGCGACACCACATATGTATATTATGATTCATTCTCTTCAGGATATATTAGAGACACATATGCTACTCAGGATACGTCTGCTACAGGCACTATTAACTCAGTGACAGTATACATTGTTTGTCGATCTTATAATGTAGGTGGAACTGCCTATGCGCGTACAGTGTTAAGAAGCAGTGGTAACAATTATGCTGGGACTGATATAACACTCACAAGTTCCTACTCAACTTACTCAACAACATATAATAGCAATCCTGCGGGAGGCTCCTGGAGTTGGTCTGCAATTAACTCTCTTCAATGTGGTGTAGATCTACGAAGAACGAGTGGAGGCGGTGAAATAAGATGTACTCAGGTGTACATCGTAGTCAACTATACTCCATGATTTTTATCTACTTATATCAATCCCTTTTTTTAAATCAATTTTCTTCATAATTTTTATTTAATTAGTAAAAGTTAGACGTTTCTTGTTTTACTTTGAGGCGCGCGCGCCTTGTCAACGTGTTTGACCATGAAACCGATGTGGTCGTAGTGTCCAACCTGCATCACGGTTCTCTCTCCGGAGCCTATTGTCTAAATGACGTTCCCAATCACGTCGCGCGCGCGAAACCAGTAACCGCGGGGAACTTCATAAGGTCCTTTAATACATCGTACATCTCAACCGGCAATCAAACTACCGCTACTCAAAGCCCCCATGAATATTTAATCTAGTAAACTTCTCGCGAGCGCTCGCAAGCACTTCGAAAGAAAACTCCCCATAAGTTCACGTGCTAAGTGAGAAGAGCCATATCAATAAAGACTCAACACGCGCTACTTTTTCTCCATCAGCTTTTTCACCCTACTATAACTAATGAGCTCACTTAGTTTTTTATCGAGATCTTCACCGTGATAGTCTTCTATGATTCTTTTCACACTATCTCTAGTGCTGGGATCCAGATCTTCGAGGGCTTTATCTATCCTTTTTCGTCTCTTCGTATCTTCCGGTTTATAGGTCATGCCCATTTTTCATTCCTCATATTTTTTATCAGCAGTTAATTAAAAGCCATTTGTTCTATAAGCGCGGGGTGATGCCCCTTCGCGCGCGTATTTCATATCCTCCAAACAAAAAACAACTCTGGAGGAGAGGTCTGGTTCATACTTCATCCCTATGAGGGAAGAAATCATCGCATACACCGTCACTGTGACTGTCGCGCGCACGAGAAGGAAAAGAGGTGTTTAACCCCCTATTCGGTACACACGCACCACAGGCGCGCGCGCTCTGCCAGTGATTTCAGGTCTTAACGCTTCGTTTTAATATAATCCCCAACGTGGCTACGATGGCTACGGATAAGCCAATTAGGGTATAGAGCTGAGTGTAGTCCGTTTTCCAGTTTGCCATAACGGTTTTGGGGCCATCAACGATTGTCTCGGCGTTCGCTGAGGTCGAGTTGGAGTCTCCGCTCCAGCCTACGAATACCTTCTGTATGATGAATCCTGTCGGTGATGTCACCGAGAAGGATGCCGCGGCTCCGTCATCGTACCATCCACTCCCGCGGGGGTCTCCGGTTGTTGAAGAAACCGTCAGGAGGTGCTGTTTCTTATACTCTGCTAGGAGGCTGAGGTCTTCATCCAGCATTATTGTTCGAAGGCTTGACGCGGCCTGGTCCCCCCACTCCGTGAAGAGGGCCCTTGATGTCTCTGTCTCTATTTGGGGTTGGACCTCGATCGTGTGTTTCCCAGTTTGGAGCGTGACGCTCAGGGATCCCTTTTGATCTGTTCTGTGGTCTACTCCATCAATCTTAAGCGGTGCGTTAGGTTGTTGGGTCGTGATGTCGAGTGAGGGTTGGTTGCGTATTATTATTGGCATCGTCCTGCTGCCGATGTTGTTGAAGTAATCCGACGCCTTGATCGTCAGTGAGTAGGCTCCGTCTTCAGCCTTTGTTGTGTCAAACGCTATGCGCCACACATCTTCGCCGAGGTTGAGTGCCTGGTTTGTCTCAATCGGGGCCTCCTCGCTCACATCGCTTATGGAGAACTCTACGCTTGTGACCTCGTTTTGGTCCAGGACTTCGACGTTCAGCGAGGCGTTCTCCTTCAGCACCTGAGCCCAGGCGATCGGGGTTATTGAGGGAGGGGTAGCGTCAACTCCGACCATCCTAATGGTTGGGGGGGTTGTGGTGCCGTCGTATTGTGCGAATCCTGCGACCTTGTAGGAGTCTACCCCGATACTGGATGTGTCCCACGTGTCTATGTACTCCACGGCTTCGTGGGGTGGCAGCTCGGTGAATGAGTGGCTAAACTCGTTGATAATATCGCCGCGAGAATTGTATATCCTTGTCACGGTTCCGCCAGTCAGGTTCACGCAGCCTGTGTTTCGTAATACTATCTTCACGTCGATTCTTTCCCCGATTTTAAATTCCTTTGGAACCAATTTTAGGCTGGTTATTTCTCCGCTGGGTTCACCGATTCTGAAGCTCTCAATCTCCTTATCCAGGAGGCTTCCCTTGGCGTCCTTCAACTCGGTCACTACGCTGTAGTAGCCGGGATCAAACCCGGTGCTATCCCAGTGGGTTGAATAGGACGCTCTGCCCCTCAGGTCTTTTAGGATGCGAAGGGGGAGCCCGCTCACAGCCTCGTCGCCTCCCTCTCGGGTTATCACCGAATGCACGACGACGTTTACGCCTTCATCGCCAACGTTGCTGACCTCAACATCTAAGGTAACGGGTTCGTCCACTCCGTAGACGCTTTTGTCAGTTGTAGCCCCGCTGACTTCAACCCTTGATATAGTGTAGTTGACGTCGAAGCGGTAGCTCTTGTAGAACCTGGCCTCGGTGTTCTCTGCATTGTAGGAGAATGGGTATATTGTTATGGCGAGGGTTGTGCCCTCGGGGTTTTGAATCACGGTCCAGTCATAGTCCTTTGGTGGCCACCATCCTCCATCATATTTTGAGTTAGCTAAGACTTGGTCTCCTGTGGCTGGAATGATTATGTTCTCCGTGTGGATGTTGAGGCCGCCTATTGCACTCGGCTCGGATCTGAAGGATAGGATAACGTCCTGTATCTGATAGCTGGCGGGGTAATCATAGAAGACCTTGTAGCAGGGGACCTGCGGTGTACCTGACTCTAAATAAGAGTAGCCTCCGGGGATATCCACGCGGTCTCCTCCCTCGATCCTAGATACTTGGTAGTCTGGCACCTCGATGTTGATTGTGGATAGGGTGCCCCACGTTTCGGAGGTTGTCAGGAACCCCACTTTTGTTGTGGGGTATCCCACAGCCCCATATTTAGCATCGCCATAGACCTGGTATAGACCCTTCCACATCACATCCCTGTCGTCGTCGCCCAAGCTCCTCTTCATCTCCCTGACCGTGGAGGCGACGGAGTCGTCTGGGTCCCAAGTCTCGAAGAACTTGTTAGAGTATGGCGCCCACCCAGCGCTGTGCAATGAGCCGAGGTAGACCGCGGCCCCTTTCTCCAGGAAGGCTTCGGCGATGCCTGTGACCTGCGGATCATATACTGTGATCCCCTCTTCGTTTATGTACCATCTGCCGGCGTATACGCCTGTCGAGCATGAGGAGGCGAAGATGAAGGGGCTTGTGGATCCGTATGGGTCCACTGTTTTCATGACGTTTTCGTACCGTAGCTCGTCCCATGTATAGGGGCCTCCGTGCCCTGCAAGGAATATCACGTCTTGCTCGGGTGTAGCCGCGAAGAATGTGCTGTTTACCAGGGCGTTTGTCAACGCCTTGTCTACGACGTGTGTCCCGTTTGGGTATGTGGTGTACTGTGTTAGTGGGGGCGTGTTCAGCTTTGTTATGGCGATGCCGGGGTTCTGCTTGCTCAGGATCTTGGAGGCCTCGGATACCGCGCCTAGGAAGTCCATTCCGCGGGGGTCGCCGCTTGCCAGGAGTGCTTTTGATCGATCGAATGTGTAGCCGGGTTTCTTGAGGTAGACGTTGATGCTCGTCTGTATGAGGAGTCTCAGCTTGGCTGCGGTGTCTCCGATGATCCTGCCTATGCTGAGTTCTGGGACGGTTTCATCGCCGTAGGTGCTCGCGTATGGGTAGTCGGCGTTGACCCTGTACGTCCATGTGCCGCCTGTCGTCCAGAAGG
>CAZIKD010000137.1:0-5986 GCA_964539725.1 uncultured Candidatus Bathyarchaeia archaeon
TTCATGAACTCGAATACGCCAATACCCTCCCTAGGACGCTCCGGGGGCTTGATCCTGAGACCTCTCTCCCCAGTGACAACTAGCTCTGCCTTCCTGATCTGATTGATGGGTTTGCAGCATGCCCTTCCATTCACAGGGTCGATGACTATCTGCTTATCCATCATAAGGTCATTCACCTCAACCCACTTCCCGCTAAGGTTGACGGAGGTGGGGTGGTTCGTCGTCGAGTAAAAATCCTCAGGCAGAACCCCATCCTCAGGTGCTGGCTTGAACTCAACATAAGGCGTCTCCGGAGTGGTCGCCCCAAGTCGGTAGAGCTCCCCTAAGATTGAGTTAAGGTGCTTTTGGCTCCTCGCGTTTACTTGGATCCTCGTAGAGCTGTAGTCATCCTTCCTCCTCCCGACCTTGAAGTCGAGAAACTCGAAGTCACCCTTCTGATCCATGATCTCGTCGAGAATTCGTGTAAGGATCATTGAGTCGATGAGATGACCCTCAACTTCAATAATCTGGGAGAAGCTAGTCTTTTCAATATCAGAAACCGGGAAAACTATTCCTTGCCAACCGTTCCACCGTAGGATAAGCAAAACACGTTGGTAATTTTAAACCTATGTAATGAGAGAAGCCACAAAAAAATTGGCCACATGTAATGATCCAATTATCGCGCGTGTGATTTAATTAAGAGGAGGAGAATCCTGGTGGGTCACTCACTATAGCTGCGCGCGTGTTACTATTCACCAAATAACCAAGCAAGGTATTTCTGAGACGCCTCCTCGTAGGGTGGTTGGGACTAATTTGTCGATTAAAGATAAAGTATGCGTAGTCACGGGCGCCAATTCCGGGATAGGGAAGGAGACCTCTAGGGGGCTCGCCTCTCTCGACGTGAGACTCGTGATGGTTACCAGGGATAGGGAGAAGGGGGCGGCCGCCAGGGACGATGTTGTCAAGCAGGCGGGGAACCCGAACATCGTCCTGATGCAATGTGACCTGTCATCTATGCCTCAGGTGAAGCATCTATCCGAGGAACTTGCATCTGAGTATGACCGCATTGATGTTCTGGTGAACAACGCGGGTGCGGTCTTCGCGAAGCGGATTGTGACCCCCGAGGGGTTGGAGTGCAGCTTTGCCGTTAACTATCTGGCTCCACTTTATCTGACTCATCTCGTTCTACCGTTGCTGGTTGCGGCGGCTCCCTCCCGCGTTATAAACCTCTCGTCGGGACTCCACAAGCAGGGAACAGTCTGGTTCGACGATCTCCAGAGCCAGAACCGCTATGACAGCATGAAGGCTTACGCCAACGCCAAGTTGATGGTTCTCATGTGGACCTACCACCTCGCGAGGCTCCTCAAGGGCTCGGGGGTATCTGTGAACGCGGTGCAGCCGGGATTCGCCGCCACTAACCTTGGGAGGAGCAGCGGTAGCCGTCTTCAGGAGGTGATGTTCGGGGCTGTGCGGTTCATGCAGACCTCCGCCACGGCGGCGGCTGAGACTCCGATCTATCTAGCTTCCTCCCCTGTTGTGGAGGGGGTGACCGGGATGTGCTTCGCTAAGAAGACGATTGTGAAGACGAGCCCCGAATCATATGATGAGGCGAAGCAGAGGAAACTATACGAGATGAGCCTAAAGATCCTGAAAATTGAACCCACTCGTGCGGCAACTTGAAGAAAGTGGAGTCGCCTAACGCAGACCTTTTCCTTCGGCACAAACTTCTTGCTCTTAATGAGAACCACCCACCTCAGACTGATTATCCTAACCATACTCCTCTTATCCACTCTCTATGCCGCAAGGCAGGTGGACTGGGACTATGGTGGAATATCGGTGAGGAAGGTTACGATTCCAAACGATGCAAACCAAATAACTGGAATTCTCTATACACCTGCAATAGCTTCGTCAGGTACTCGTCTCCCCGCGGTAGCGCTGGCCCACGGCATAGGAGGCGCCAAGGACTATGTCACCGGCATCGCCCTTGAAGCAGCCAAGAATGGTTTTGTTGCGGTCGCGGTGGACCTTGACGGCCACGGCGAGTCGGGGGGCATCGTAGGTGGTGGTGATCCCTCCTTCGGGCTTGTCTCTGTGTTAAACTGGCTTGAAGAGCAGCCCAACGTAGATTCGAGCAAGATCGCTGTGGGAGGGCACAGCCTGGGCGCGGGGGCGGCGAGGGGAGCTGCATATGAATACAAGAAGAACGTCGCCACGATCCTCATCGCGGGCGGATTAGGAAATCAAAGCGAGGGAGAGGGATACGGCGCGATGAACAGCACATTCCCCAGCAACCTACTATTCGTTGTGGGTAGAGAGGACATTCTGTTCGATGTCACCCAACTCAGGGAAGCCCTGAAACCCGTTTTTGGCATGCAGGGAGCTATAGAATCCGGAACCACATATGGGGAGCCAGCTGAACTCACAGGCAGAAAACTCGTAATACTTAGTAACATCCACAGCTTCGAGCCACTCGACCCCACAGCAGTCAAAGAAGTTGTGTCCTGGCTGCAGCTGAGCTTCTACCCTCAGCAGGAGATAGCATTCAACCCCAAGGCGCAATCGTACCTAGTTAGAGACATGTTGCTGCTGATCTCCCTTGCATCGTTTATCGGCTTAATGGTGCCACTAACTGATATATTTGGAGCCTATATCCCCGGAGGCTTGGGACCACCTGCGCCGGCCCGAAAGAGGTTCCTCCGGGAGAGGACATCACTGATTGGCTGGGGGCTGCTCGGGGTAATCACCTTCATCCCATCGATGCTCCTCGGGTTCATTGTACCCTACCCGCCGTTGATATTCGGCGCATCGCAGGCATGGTGGTTCCTCGTCACGGGTATTCTTGGCCTAATCCTGCTAAGTTTCCTCGCTCGGCGCACAAAGGCAGGGTTGATCGGTGAAATAAAGGGATCATTCACATTCAGAGACATCGCGTTAGGGACGGTGCTCTTCGTTGCCGCATACTTGATCGCACTCGCACTCGACTATGCCGTGATGATTAGGTTGAAAATCATTGTCCCAGTATTCATTCCCCTTACAATTTCAAGGGCAGCGGTGTTCCCTCACTTCATCTCATTCTATCTAGTCTACTTTGTGGCTGAGGGTCTCTGGCTACATGTCTACAGGACTAGACAGCACTCAGGAAACCCCGGGGTCAACTACCTTAGGACTCTAGCAATAAAGACCGCGCCATACCTGGCCTTGATTTTGCTCCAGTACGGTCCGCTTTTCCTCTTTGGTGTGGCACCACTTCCAGGCTTTCTTGGGTTCTTCGTCGAATTCCTTTGGGGAATTATCCCACTTTTCGTAGTCTCAACCTTCATCTCCTGGTGGCTTTATAGGTACACCGGGAGAATTTGGGTGGGATCGCTGCTGAACGCCTTGTTATTCGCGTGGCTTTCGGCGGGGCTGTTTCCATTTGGCACCTTTGGCTAACTATTAGCCTCGTCTATCACGCGTAGCTTAAAACTCAGGGTATAAGCTATCACGTGTGCGATACCTAAAGGATGGAAGATTGAGTTAGAATCACTCGCGCGCCTGATCTAAATCTCGCTGCGGACCTTGGGGGGCGTGCAAAACTTATCTTTATTAAGAATTGAACATCAATTTACCTTATTTAACCAAATTACACACATACTTTGTGTCCGACACAGATATCCACACTCGTCTATACATACAGGGTGACGAGGAGGTTATCGTCCAGCTCCTTCAAAGAGGCTTCAAAGGATGGCCGCATCTAGATCTGTCGTGTACGCCCCTCGACCATTGGAGGTGGAAGTACCAGGAGAATCCTCTTAAGGAGAATGTAGTTGTCATAGCTGAGAGTGGGGGCAAAGTCGTAGGGTGCACCCATGGTTTTTACTTAAAGATCAAAGTTGGGGAGGGGTCTGTGCTTGGTGAACAGGGTACAGATCAGTGCGTAGATGAGGCGTTCAGGGGTAGAGGGATTTCTAACATAATGCATGATGTTAAAATAAAACGGATGATCGAAACTAAAGTAGATCTCACGTATTCGTTATCCACTAACCCAATTGTAGTAAAGAAGGATCTGCGAACCAAACGCCCAGAGTTTCCCTCACTGTTGAGGAGGCTTGTAAAGATTAGGAATATCGACCTGCATCTGGAAATCATGAAACCAAAAAATGGTTTTGCCATCAAACTTGGGTTTATTACATTAAACGGTTTGAATCGATTAAAAAGAACTCTTGCATCGTTTTTTAGAATCTCCTCAAGTCCAGGCATCGAGATAAATGAGGTGGAGAAATTCGATGAAAAACATGATACATTTTGGGGGGAGATAAAGGATGAGTATAATTTCATAGTCGAGCGCGATAGCGGCTATTTGAACTGGAGGTACCGTGACATTAGGGGTGGCGATTACAAGGTAAAGCAGGTAATTGAGGGAGGAAAGGTCGCTGGCTACATCGTCCTAAGGATCAACAGATATGACAAAGATTACCCCGAGGGATATATCGTCGACCTGCTGACCCTCCCGGGTCGCCTTGACATAGCCGAAGTTCTGATCCGCGAGGCCGATAGGTGGTTCACTGAGCAGCGTATCAATATCGTGCATGCGTTGATCATTAAGGGCCACCCATACGAGGGTTTACTTGATGGAAATGGTTACCTTGGTGATCAGATAAGATATCATTTATTCTATAGGAAAATAAACATCGGAGAGGAGATTAACTATTTCATAAAATCGCCCTCAAGCAAAATTCATTTTGAGTGGGGGGACCTGGACTGGATATAATTACATCACAGCCCACGCCGCGGGGCGCGGTCGTCTCCACGTAGACCCCCCCTCAGCCCAGCATCAACTACATTTGTTCTTCCTAGCGCACGCGAATGATAGGTGTGCAATTTCGTGTGAATGGGAAAAAGCGCGCGTGGTTAACCGGTTATGCTTTTATTCTCCAGCATTTTCGCCCAGTCGATCTTAAGCATCGCGATGATGATTATCACGAGCAAGACAGCGGAGGCTATCCCTCCGACTACCCCCCCAGCTGCGAATATGTCTCTCAGGTAGCTGAAGCTGAAGGCTCCAGCATAGGCCAGGAGGATGCACATTATAGTCTTCCCGAGGAGCATAGCGATGAATGTCTTCTTGATGTCGTACTTCATCATTCCAAGGGGTATGAGGAGGAGGTCGTCCGGTATCGGGAGGAGAGCGACGAGGAAAACCGATAAGGCTCCATATCGGTCTATCAGCTTCTCCACGGCGTCCAGCCTTGAGCCGTACCTGCTCTCGATCATCTTCCTGCCGCCCCAGCCGAGGAAGTAGGAGACCATCTCCCCGATGGTCGAGCCTAGTCCGCTGACTAGTCCCAGGAGGAGGGGGTTAAGCGTTGAGCCGAAGGCGTATACTACAAGGGCGAAGGGAATTGGTATGATGATTGAGAAATTTCCAAAAATGCAGACCGCGAAGGCTCCCCAGTATCCATAGACGGTGACCAGCTCCATCATCCAAGCCCAGATGTCCAAAACCCGCAGCCCTATCCTGAAGGGGTCTAAGCTGTATTAGAAATGGGTGCCTCAGGGGATTGATGGATCTCTAGCGCGTTAAAGAGTGCAGGGTTTTTACTTCGCATGGGCCTTAACTTGCTCTAAATCCAGCCCCAAGCCTTTGGTGACCCTCGACCCGTATTCTGGGTCAACCCTATAGAAGATGGCTGTTTGGCGGAGCTGGATCTCCTTCTTGGCGTGGCTGAGGTGGTCCACGATGTTCCCAACTAGATGGTCACGGTCGACGTCGGTCATCGCCTTTCGGAATAAGGCTCTCGGCTGAATATAGTCGTCGGCTGTCGGATACGCTTGTCTCGCTGCGAATCCTTGGACCGCTGCCTCCGGCCACTTTGCTGAGGGGTCGGGCTCGGGGCCGTTGAGGGTGTTGGGATAGTAGTTTGGGCTTCCATCGAACCCGGTCTCTGCGCGCATGAACCCGTCGCGCGCTCTCTCCTTCATAACCCCGATGATTCTCTCCGATAAGGGCATGGGGTTGATTGACCCT
>CAZIKD010000138.1:0-5985 GCA_964539725.1 uncultured Candidatus Bathyarchaeia archaeon
TAATAGTTGGCGGAGGAAGCGTTAAACTGCTGAACAGGGGTGTGCTCCTTGATGCTCGCTGATAGGTTGAAGACGACGTCGGTCGGCTTACTAGCCCTCGTCCTGATGGTGCTGATTAGGAGGCAGATAGAATCGCTTAACTTCCCCTCAGAAATACTGAACATAATAAACCTGGCGACGCTCTTCATCCTCTGCTTGATGATAGTCGTCATAGTTAGGAAGTGGCTGCCGCGAAGGGTTAAACCCGCATGACTCTTACCGCACAGGCCTTGAACTCAGGTATCTTCGACTCGGCGTCGACCGCGTTATTCGTGAGAATATTTGCCGGGGACTCCGCGAAGTGGAAGGGTATGAAGACCACCCCCACGATTATACCGTTGGTGACTCTAGCGCGTAAAGTGATCTCACCCCTTCTACTGGCTACTCGGACCAAATCATAATAGTGCACGCCGAGTCTCTCCGCGTCTTTCTCTGAGATCTCTATGAAGGCCTCGCTTAGCACGCGCGCGCCTTGGCGGTAACGGCGAGCCTGGTGGCGTCGAGGCTCCGGAAGGCAATCTGGCAGTTCAGCTGCCAGCTTTCTCGACCTTCACCGCGCACACCTTTGCCTCGGGGATCTTCGCCACCGGGTCGACGTGCGGGCTCGTGAGCAGGTTGGTGCGCGACTCAGCGAAGTGGAAGGTCATGAAGACCACGCCGGGGGGTGAGTTTTCGGTCACCCGGGCGGTCGCCATCACCTTGCCCCGGCGGGAGCTCACCCGGACCTCGTCCCCTTCCCGGATTCCGAGCCTTGCGGCGTCGGTGGGGTTCAGCTCCATCAGCTCCTTTCCGTGCAGTGTATTCAGGCCGACCACCTTACGCGTCATCGTCCCGGTGTGGAAGTGGAAGATGCTTCTGCCGGTGGTGAGTAAAAGCGGGTATTCGACGTCGGGAAGTTCTTTCGAGAGGATGAACTTCAGGGGCACGAATTTGCCCTTCCCCGTCGGCGTGTTGAACTTCACGGTGTGCAGTATCGGCGTCCCCGGGTGGTCCTTCGAGGGGCAGGGCCACTGGATGCCCGCGGGGTCTTCTAGCCGGTCATAGCCTATGCCAGCGTATTGCGAAGCAAGAGAGGCCGCCTCGGCCATTATCTCAGAGGGGTCCTGGAAGTCGAAGCCCTTGGCGCCCATGGCCCTGGCTATCTGGCAGGCGATGAGCCAGTCCGGCCTTCCCAGCGGTTCGATGGCGCGCCGAACGCGCTGGATCCTACGCTCCGTGTTTGTGAACGTCCCGTCCTTCTCGGCGAAACTGGTCGCCGGGAGCACGACATCCGCCATCTCGGCTGTCTCTGTCAGGAAGAGGTCCTGCACGACGAAGAACTGCAGTTTCTTTATCCCCTCCTCGACGTGGTGGGCGTTGGGGTCACTGATGACCGGGTTCTCGCCGACAAGGTAGACCGCCTTGATGGTCCCCTTTATCGCGCCGTCGAATATCTCCGTTAGGGTCAGTCCCGGCTTCGATGGCAATGCGACGCTCCAGGCGGCCTCGAACTTCTTGCGGGATTCATCGTTGTCAACCCTCTGGTATCCCGGAAATACATTGGGCAGCCCGCCCATGTCGCAGGAGCCCTGCACGTTGTTCTGACCCCGGAGAGGGTTCACTCCAGCGCCCGGCTTCCCTAGGTTCCCGGTGAGCATCGCCAAATTCCCGCAGGCCAGGACGTTGTCCGTGCCGTGGGAGTGCTGGGTGATGCCCATGGAATAAAGCAGCGCGGCCGGTTTGGTCGTGGCGTACATGCGGGCGGCACAGGCAAGCTCTTCCCTAGGCACGCCGGTTATCCTCTCGACTGTGGCGGGGTCGAACGCCGCAAGCGATTCTCGAAAGTCCCCGAAGTTCTCGCACCGGTTCTCCACGAACTCGCGGTCCCAGAGGCCCTCGTCCACGATGACGCGCGCCATGCCGGAGAGTAGGGCCACGTCTGTCCCGGGATACTGGCGGATGAAGAGGTCGGCGATCCTGCAAAGCTCTATCTCACGGGGGTTGGCGACTATGAGTCGGGTGCCGTTGCGGACCGCCTTTCGGACCCTCAGGCCAATTATCGGGTGCGCCGAGGTAGTGTTGGTCCCGATGGCCAGGATGCATTTCGATTCCAGCAGGTCCTCGATGGAATTAGTCATCGCGCCTGAGCCGAAGCTCTGGGTCAGCCCGGCCACGCTGGGAGCGTGGCACAAACGGGCGCAGTGGTCGATGTTGTTGGTTCCCATAATGACGCGCGCGAACTTCTGAAGGACGTAGTTGTCCTCATTGGTGCACTTGGCCGAGCAGAGCATCGCGAACTCGTCGCCGCGATGCTCCGAAAGCTTTTGGGCCACGAGCTCCAGCGCCTCCTCCCAGGTCGCCTCGACCAGCTTGCCGTCCTTGCGAACGAGCGGCTTGATTATCCTGGAGGGGTGGTTCACAAAGCCGTAGCCGAACCGGCCCTTGGCGCAGAGCTCTCCGTGGTTGACTGGGCTTCCCCGGTAGCCCCGCGCCCCGACGACCTCGTTGCCCCTCATCCCGAGGAAGAACGAGCATCCAGTGCCGCAGTACGGACACGTGGTCAACACCTCACGGGACGATTCCTTCGCACCCTTCGGAATCAAAGCCCCCACCGGGCAGCGTGTGAGGCACTCACCGCAGGATTCGCAGTTGGATTCCGCGAGCGGCATGTCACCGAACGTGGAGATGGTCGTACGGAAGCCGCGGAAGCCGTAGTCTATTGCTGTTGCGCCTTGGATCTCCTCGCAGGTTCTCACGCAGATGCCGCAGAGGATGCACTTGTTCATGTCCCGGTCGAAGAACGGGTTGGACTTGTCGAGTGCGAGGTTGCGGCTACCCGACCGCAGCGGGGTCAGGTCCTCCTTGCTGATACCGATGTAGGAGGACACCTTCTGAAGCTCGCATTTGGATTCCTTGGAGCAGGTTGTGCACTCCGATGGGTGGTTGGCAAGAAGAAGTTTCATCGCCACCTTTCGCACGCGCACTGCTGCTGGTGTTTCGGTGAGCACTACCATTCCCTGCTGGACCGGCGTGTAGCATGAGAGCACCAGCCGCCCGTTGATTTCGACCATGCACAACCGGCAGGCCCCGAAGGGTTTCAGGTCCGGGTGGTAGCAAAGGTGCGGGATGAATATTCCGTGGGCGAGCGCGGCCTCGAGCACGGTCGAGCCCTCCCGCGTTTTTACCTCGGTGCCGTCTATCCTGATGGTCACGGTGTTCACGGTCCCACCTCCTTTTTACCGGGAGAGCTACGTGAAACGGCTCCGAATTTTTTAGGGCAAACCTCGAAGCAGGAACCACACTTGATGCAAAGACCGGGGTCGATGACGTGGGGCTTTTTCTTTTCGCCGGATATTGCCTCCACCAGGCAGACCCGCTTGCACAGGCCACAGGCGGCGCACTTTGCGGCATCTATGCTGTATTCTATGAGGGCCTTGCACGCCAGCGCTTGGCACCGTTTCTGGTGGATGTGGGCCTCGTACTCGTCCCGGAAGTACCGGATGGTCGACAGCACTGGGTTGGGGGCGGTCTGGCCCAGCCCACAGAGCGAGCCCACCTTGATGCCCTGGCCTAACTCCTCCAGCAGCTCGATGTCCCCGGGCCTTCCGTTGCCCTCGGTGATGTTGGTGAGGATGTCCAGCATCTGCTTGGTGCCGAGTCGGCATGGAACACACTTGCCGCAGGATTCCTTGGTGGTGAAGTTGATGAAGTACTTGGCGATGTCGACCATGCAGCTTTGGTCGTCCATTACAACCATTCCGCCCGAGCCCATGATGGTCCCGGCGGCGTTGAGGGAATCGTAGTCGACGGGAATGTCCAGAAGGCTCTCCGGTATGCACCCACCCGAGGGGCCCCCGGTCTGGACGGCCTTGAACTTGTGGTCGCCGAGCAGTCCGCCGCCTATGGAGAAAATGGTCTCGCGCAGCGTGATACCCAACGGCACCTCCACTAGGCCGCAGTTGGCCATCATGCCTGTGAGGGCGAACACCACCGTGCCCTTGCTCTTCTCGGTCCCGATGGACGAGAACCATTCCGCGCCGCGGTCGATGATGACCGGGACGGTGGCCAGCGACTTGACATTGTTGATGATGGTGGGCCTTCCCCAGAGCCCCGATTGGGCTGGGAAGGGCGGGCGCGGGCGGGGCATGCCCCGGCGCCCCTCGATGGACATCATGAGCGCGGTCTCCTCGCCGCAAACGAAAGCCCCGGCACCTTCCTTCACGTATAGCTCGAGGTCGATTCCCGAGCTTAGGATGTTCTTACCTAAAAAGCCCTTTTCGGTGGCCTGCTCGATTGCAATCCTGACCCGGCTCACCGCTAGAGGGTACTCGGCTCGTACGTAGATATAGCCCTCGGTCGCTCCTATCGCATGGGCGGCTATCACCATTCCCTCGATGACCGAGTGCGGGTCGGCCTCCAGCATCGAACGGTCCATGAACGCGCCCGGGTCGCCCTCATCGGCGTTACAGACAATGTACTTTTTATCGCCCTGGGCCTGGCGGCAGAACTCCCATTTTTGGCCTGTGGGGAACCCGGCGCCTCCCCTACCCCGGAGGCCGGCCCTTTTCACCTCTGCAATGACTTGCTCCGGCTTCATCTCGAGCAGCGCCTTCCGGATAGCGCGGTAGCCTCCGGCCTCGATGTAGTCTTCTATCTTCTCAGGGTTGATGTGGCCGCAGTTACGCAGTATGATTCTCTGCTGCTTCTTGTAGAATGGAATGTCGCGGTATCGTGGCACGGCATTACCGCTTACCGGGTCGATATAGAATAACCGGGCGACCAGCTTTCCCTCCACAAGATGCGATTGCACTATCTCGGGGGCGTCCTCGGGTTTTACCTCGGAATAGAATATACCCTCGGGCTCGATGATGACGATGGGACCCCGCTGGCAGAAGCCGTGGCAGCCGGTGAGCTTGACAGTGGCGCGGCCCGAGATGCCGTGGCCTTCTATCTCCCTTTCCAACGCCTCTTGTATCTGGGTGGATTGTGAGGAGACGCAGCCGGTACCCTGGCACACATGCAGCGTTATTCGGTCCGTTGCAGCCAAGCTAACTGCCCACTTCCGAGGACTTTTTGGGGAAGAGCTCCCCGACCTTCTTCTGCGTCAGCCGGCCGTGGGTGTCCTTATTTATCATTAGGGTCGGGGCTAGAGCGCAGGCCCCGATGCAGGCCACGGTGTCCAGCGAATATTCCAGGTTTGAAGTGGTATCTCCGGGCTTGATGCCCAGACGCTTTTCCACCTCTTCAAGGACCTTAGCCCCGCCGCGGACATAGCAGGCCGTCCCCTGACAGACCATCACCCTCCGGCGCCCCGCTGGGACGAACCGGAACTGCGCGTAGAACGAGGCCGCACCGAACACCTGGCTCTCGGGGACCTTGATGAAGCGTGCTATCCGGAGCATCGCCCGGTTGGGAAGGTAACCTAGCTTCGCCTGGACCTCCTGCATAAGCAGTATTAGCTCGCCCCTGTCCCCATTGTAGGCTGACAGGACCTCGTCCAAGCCCCGGTCGATCTTTTCCAGATCCTCCAAAGTAATCCCCTCCAAAATCTATCCGTTGGCGTTCCGCTGAATGTTGTCTCTCCGAATACTTATTACCTCTTAAGGTTTTTGGGATTGATGCATGACGAGGACACTGGGCGTCTCCTAGGGGCGGCGTGAGTAAGAGCACGTTTGCCGCGTTGCTGGCGTACCTGTTGGCATCGTGTAGGAATCTGCTTCTAGCCATGGACGCCGACCCGAACTCGAACCTCGTGCGCTAGGCTCCTATGTTGATTTACCCTTCCAACCTCCCCTTCAATCACCGTTTTGTATCTCCTTCCTTCCGACGAACTCACGCGCGCGCGGACGATAATTCAACAACCCTCTTGTCCCTCAGCGGCTCGTGATGATTCTATAGGCGGCTCCCTGTTTTGTTACATCATACTCTTTACGGACAGTTAATATCTTAAACGCGCGCATTTTTTTT
>CAZIKD010000139.1:0-5945 GCA_964539725.1 uncultured Candidatus Bathyarchaeia archaeon
GCCAAATTACTCCCGCTCTCGATGTTAGCACCGATAGATATTTGATTAGAACCTGAGCGAGCTCAATACCCTTCGTGCTACTGGGATACCGACTATATCCTCGAATAAATCGAGATCCCTTACTACCATGCGCACACGAATAGAATACGAACAAAAATTCACCTCGATTATAACAAAAGTGAATGATAAAGATCTTGCTGAGCTTATTATCCTCTCAAGCCAAAAGATTTCCAGTAGTTCTCCTATTATTCGATTGCACGCGCGAATTTCTGCGACGCGCTTGCGATATTTGGAACCCCAACATAGATAAGGATCGACAAGAGTCTTTGAAAGTTAAACGAGGCACATAAAAAACATATTTTCTTAAAAAATAATCGAAAAAAAGAGTGACTTCTCATCACTCAGAGGTAGGATTCACACTGTTGAAGAGTTGTATTTACTTTTTCTCTAAATAAGTGACATTATTGACGACTGAGACCTCAACCTCTTTGCCAATCTCTCGTGCATCAATTCTCTTCTTTAGCTGTGTCCGAACATAGTTAGCATCCTTACCCTCAACCTCTACCTTGACGAGATTCGCTTTGCCACTCATGAATTTATCAATAATGGGATCATACTTACTCCCCTTTCTATACCTGCGCGAGGGTTTTTCATGGACTTCAACTAGCTTAAACGCTTCATTTGTCAACTTCATTTACCCACGATAGATATATTCTTCATCTAATTAAAACTATCCCCTGATAACTTATTTATCTTTAAATAGATGAGGTTGAGTTGGAATTAGTCACTTATTTAATTTAAGAGGTGTTTATGAGAATCCCTTAATTCTCAGTTTATGTATGATTTTATTGATTTGCTAAAAATTTTGTATTTATTTACTACAAGCGCGCGCGATGTATTAGTAAAACTGCTCGTTCTCAACAGTTGAGAAAATCATGTTGTTGGTGGTATTATGATTATCAAAAAATCTTGGGGTCAAATCACTGATTTAGTAAAATCAATGGTCATAATCATTCCTACATATACATTTTCCGTTCTTATTAACTGTTAATTGCTTCCCTTCTCTCGCTCAGCTTGATTAAAATATTTTTAATTGTACTGAGTGTTTCTTTAATTTCCTATGCTGTTTATTAGTATAGCGACTATAGTGACTTATAAGTCGATGTCTTTGAATATTGTTTAGAGCGTGCGAACTAATAACTGGAGAGACTCGGTTTATATTAAGCGGATAGTGTTCAAGAGAAACGTTCCAAGTAATTTGATTGTGTAGATGATTCCACTCATCGGCTTAATTATTTAGATCCGCGTATTCTTTTTTGTTTGTCGTATACAGAAATATTTCGAGAATAGAGAAAGCGTGCGCACAAATGAATATCGCTTCGTAAAATTCTTAGGAGGCATCTTCCTTGGGATGATTTTCTAAACTATCTTATCGAAATCTAGTCCAAAAACGATTAGTATATTTGTTGGATACAATTTTGGTGTGGCTCCGATAGAGTAATCTTCCATCCTAACTATCGCGCGCGCGGCTGTTTATAGGACTGCACTATGGAGGTCCAAATCCTTCACTCGGCTCCACTTATCGCGCGCCGAGTTTGCAGTCTAGATTATTAAAACCAAAAATATAAGTTAAGATAGCGTTGGCTTTAATATTTAGCTGGAAAAGAAGGCCACAATGACCGAGAGAGGCCCTTTAATTATCTCTGAGTGGTTGCCATTTACTGTATTTATTTCGTAAATTGTGAAATTGGTTATCTGCAATTTTTTGTTTGACCAATAGTTCCAGTAAGCCCCAAGTTCAGAGGCAGCCATCTTCGCTGCTGCATCCTCTTGATCTCTAGTGACGTAGCGGCCAGCTGGATCCATTATGCATATTCGTCCCTCTGGGACTGGTATTAAAATGGCGGAGTGTATGGATCCATCGGCGAAGGTCATGACTGTGAGGTAGGCCTTATTCGATTCCCCCTTGATGTAGCGATCATAGTATTTCATCATAGCGAAGTCAAGTATTGCCTGGGACTCGGAGTCTCCCTGCGATTGTTTTAGGGTAAATTCTGGGGTGCTAATGTAT
This sequence comes from uncultured Candidatus Bathyarchaeia archaeon, assembly GCA_964539725.1. Classification (GTDB taxonomy): domain Archaea; phylum Thermoproteota; class Bathyarchaeia; order TCS64; family TCS64; genus UBA8941. The sequence continues at coordinate 2,072 of CAZIKD010000139.1, forward strand.
TCCTCCGTTTCTAAGATTTTATAACCTGTGTTTACGGTAGTCCCGTTAAATTTTGTGGTGATTGGTTCAATATATGGAAATCGAATATCTCTTACGTCCGTTATGTGTCCAGTAACCCAGTTGTTGATCTTATCATAAGCTGCCAAATAGTTCGGTTCATTCTTGGTCATGAGTTTTACCGTGTCTCCGACTTTCTGGACCTCATTGTCGTTAAGTGTGCGCGTGAAGGCGTCAGGTATTTGGCAGTATGATTTCAGAATTGATTCTAGATCGTTTACTTTGCCTGATAGCTGTTTGAAGTATGTTGACGCTGCTCGGCTGTCAGTCCCTAGCTTGGCGTAAGCACTTTGTAGTTGTGTATAATTATTTTCAAGCTTACTTTTCTGAATATTCAGGTTGTTGTAATTATTATTAAGGTCGGTATTTTCTTTAGTTAGAATTTGGAATTGCGTGTAGAGTGTAACATATTGCATCTGGGCATCACTGAGTTTCCCCCGAAGGTCGACTGCCTGAGTGTTTACTGCGAGATATCCTGCCCCTGCACCTACAATCAATCCAATGATTATATACGTTATTTTGGGGTCCATGTACTTAGATAAATATATTGTAATTAAAGATTGATGGAGTGTTGATATGATTTATCTATTTATATATTTGAAAAATTAGATAACTATCTCTTCCTTCATTAGATTCGTTTATTATTACAATTATAAATAATCTCTTATGACTTTAAGGGGATAATTTACCTTCCCATGAGAAACGCATGTATTTTCTGTAATCCGTTTTATGTAAATAATTAATAGGACGGTTTACTCCTAAATGTTCCCTATCTTGGTGTCTGTGTGGATCTTCAAGGGGCGCTGAGACCTATATTAGACCCGCGCACGCAAAATGAGTCACCGAAAGACAAGGAATGAGTTAAGCCAGATAAGTTAAACGTATAATGAAAATCACGTATTCTCTATTCCTAATTTTCTCTTTAGTTCTTCATTTATCTGTTGTCTATCTTCTGGGTTATCTCTTCCTTTTTTCTCCAAAATTCTACGTTCTTCTGAAGAAATTTGTCCGGCGTTCCGGGCCATGTTAAGTAAATCAACGAATTCACGATATTGTTTTGTCTGATCAACTGGTTTAGTTAGGCGTGCGCGGATGATCTCTCTTTGTGTTTTTATGGCAGTGAGGGTTTCTATTATCGGTTTAATTGTTTTTATGGAGGTTTTTACTTCATCTTCATTCTTTTTAACTTTGATAATAACGAGTTGAAGCAGCGGTGTAGCGGGTGCATCATATACGCTCCTCCCGTCGATTGTTCTTCTTCCTCCCCTGCGTATCGCCTCTGCTTCACCGAGGATGTGCTGTAGCATTGTGGAATCTACTCTGCAAGTGAGGTATTTTCTCGATATTGTAAAGCTTCTTTCCTCTCGATTGCTTCTCCTTATGAGCCTGGTTTCGTAGGTCATTGGTATTTGTTTCATCGCTTGTGTAAGGTTCTCTAGTTCAGATTTTTGGCTTTCATGGAATATATTCTTCAAATGTTTCATACTCTCTGAGGTCCTGTAGGTTGTGGAGAGTGTGATCTCTTCTCTTTGTAGATTAATTTCAATGATTGGCATTGGTTTCTGCTCTTCACCAACTCCTACGATGGGGACTGTGAGTCCGGTATCATCGGAAACGTATTCCATTACCTCAATGTCGCTGAGTTTCTCTACTATGTCGCCTAAGATGCTGCTAAGCAATCGATACCATGGCAAATAATTGGATTTAGACTCCAAGACGGTCGAATAACCTCTAAGCTAGCTAGTTTTTCAAGTATCCTTTTTTCTCCAAAATCTGTGACTTTTTTAACCTTCTTTTTCCCGGACCTAATCGATCTACCTGAGGTCTACTCTCTATTTGTGGATCATTATCTAACATTGGCTAAGTTATCTGGTGTTGGAGGTTTCGTTTGTTCTATCGCTTGTTTCTGTAGCCACGCCATTGGAACTTGGAGTTCCCCAAATATCTTTGCGAAATGTTGGCAACTTGTATAGCTATCCCTCTTACAAAGCCGGATGAAATAGTCACGAGTTACTTCGATCCCGCATTCTAATATGCAGGGGCAGTCTTTTCGTTTGAATTTGTCTTGATATGCCTCTGAGTATGTGGACACTTTTACCCCCTTGAATGAAATATGGAGCTGGTTTTAAATTTTGCAGAATTTAGTTACTTTTCATTAGGATAGGGTATTTCTTAGTAACTTTTGTATGAAAAAGGTTTCCTTATTAAGCTGGCTGAGTGTTGATATTAGTTTCAGTCGAAGAGAGCGCGCGCATATATTATCGCTCCATATTATTTATATTTAAACTTAAACGAGAACTTGGAGATGTCTATCCGACGCTCGAGGCTCGAGCTTCATGCCGATATTTTGGCAACTATTCAAGGTGGGGTCAATAAGCCTACGAGGATAATGTATAATACGGGCCTCGCTTGGATGTCTCTGACTCAGCTTCTTCAATCTCTTGAGGATCAGGGGTTGATTGAGGTTACTTTTACCTCGGGTGCTGAAAAGAAGGGTAGAAAGATATACAGTGTAACCGAGAAAGGCTTGGGGTTCCTTGCTTACTTTAATAAAGTTAAGAAGCTGATGGAACCTGAGATACATTCCGAGTTAGTTGATGTTTAGGATTTACCTATTAAAAATATATTTAGGAATTTTATTGGAGGTTGAGGGCTCTCTTCGAGCCCCTCTATGCCTAATTTCGGAGGCTACGGGAGTATGGACGATGTAGCCAATTGCTACTCGATAAATTATTATTTAAATAAATTGGATTTTTAATACTATAATCTAACTTTGTACAGACGCGATCTTAGAACGAAAGCTCGCGCGCGCGAATCAGAGTGGACTTGTGGAATGACCTATAAGGACTTGGCTGCGGTGTGGTGGAATGTCGCTGGTTCAGGGTTGAAGATGCTGCCCGGTGCTTTCTGTATCTATGATGAACTCGGTTTCAATTATCGACTTGTTTTTAACAAGTCGGAGAGAACCACGAAGCTTTACATAAGGTATTCGATTGGTGAGATGCGCGATCTATGGACAATCGGCCATATCGGTTTCCTTCCCGTAAGTCTCTACTATAATGGCACGGGTACATATAATCTGAAATATAGAATTATAGTAATCTTATTTGGTATTGCGTGTGTTGCTTATCTTTATTAACAATGTTAAAAAGGGAATTGTTATTTATGTTAATTTGCTTAAGATATTTTTTTAGAATTTACTTATTTATGAAATAGTTGCTTTCATGTTTAGACAGCATTATGACAAATAAAAATCAAAAAATGCGAAAAACTGCGCGGATATTTACATCAGTGTCTCAACACTTTGATACCGCTATAATGTTTCGTATATTAGGGTTGTAGTATCAATGAGCTTTGATAAGCGGTGGGATTCGAAAAAGGATTTTTCCATATCTCCCAAAGCAAATGATACTATAAAGGCCTCTGATCCCCTCAAATCGAGGCTTAATGCTTCTATTAGGCGTATTGAGTTAGAAAATCAGCGTCTAGAGCAGGCATCTATTCGCTTTCAAAGTAGGGACAAGTTGATTTTCAATAAAGTAGTTGAAGCTTATGCAAAGCATGAAACTGCCAGCGCTAATGTCTACGCTAACGAGCTCGCTGAGATTCGTAAGATGGCGAAGATGATTCTTCAAGCCAAGTTGGCTCTCGAACAGATTATACTGCGTATGCAGACCATTACGGAGTTAGGCGATGTAGCTGTCACTCTATTGCCTGTTGTTAGTATCGTTAACGAAGTCAAGTCGGGTATGAATTCAATTAATCCTATGGCTGAGCGTGAACTTGGTGATATTGGTAACCTTCTCAATGGCATAGT
>CAZIKD010000140.1:0-5937 GCA_964539725.1 uncultured Candidatus Bathyarchaeia archaeon
CTATTAAGATAAGGTTATTCTAGTGATGAGTAAATTTCGGGACAAGCCAGACGGTATGAGAAACGTTTTCCGGTGAGAGCGATAGGGTGTCGCAGGTGGCCTAACGCACGCGCTGCCCGGACACCGTGTGTCCCGGGAACGGTTCGCGCGCGCGACTTAAAACTTGCAACCAATCAACTAAGTTAGCTAGCTCTCACTCTCCCCCGGACGCGCGCTTCCACACTCTAGGCACTATGGACAGTCACAGTCGTCACAATGCTCAATGGTAATGTCGTCTATCTCCTTTGCAGCTGGACAGTCGCTTCCCTGTCGCACGCGCTCGGATACGCAACCCCTAAACCAGCATAAACGATCCTGATAAATCCCCGAACAAATCTAATAGCACTATGTTTAACCTGTCAAAGGAGCAGACCGAGAGGGCTAGGAGGGTCCACGAATCATCCATGGTGGTGGACACCCACAACGATACAGTACTCCACCTCATCAAGACACCTCCCTTCATCACCTCCGAATCCAACGCGCTTCCGCCGAGGCGGACACTGGGAGAAAGGTCTGAGCACGGTCAGATCGATATACCCCGCATCAGGGAGGGGGGAGTGAACTGCCTACTCTTCGCCATGTACGTTAGCCCCCAGTACACGGCTAGGCTCCGCCGCCTAGTACAGATGATGGATGTGTTCCACTCAGAACTAGAAAGGTACCCAGACCAGATATCTCTAGTCACCAGCTATAGAGAAATCTTGAAGGCTGTCAAGGATGGCAAGATCGCGGCCATGATCACCATCGAGGGAGGGGAGTCGCTGGAGGGATCGGTGGAGGCCCTGAGAACCATGTACAGGCTCGGCGCCAGGAGCCTGACCCTCACCCACTTCCCAAGGAACGAGCTTGGAGACGGCTCAGGAGCTGACTCGGGCAGTCACCTCACAGAATTCGGAAGGGAGGTGGTCCAGGAGATGAACCGGCTCGGCATGATCGTGGACGTCAGCCACCTAAACCAGACCGGCTTCTGGGATGTGTTGGGTCTCACCAAGGATCCGGTTCTCGCCACTCACAGCAACTGTAAAGCTCTGTGCAGCCATCACAGGAACCTCACCGACGACCAGATCAAGGCGTTAGCCGAGAATGGGGGCGTCATGAACCTCAGTTTCTGCGCCGGCTTCATCAAGGACGGCATCGGTTTTGGCGACCCCGAAGCCGTCAAGAAGGTCACCGTTCACGACTGGCTGGACCACCTAGACCACGCCGTGGAGCTAGTTGGCACCAGCCACGTTGGTATCGGCAGCGACCTAGACGGGGGCTGCGGGTTCCCCGACCTCCACGACGTTACGGCGTTCCCCCACCTCACAGAGGGCATGGTAACCCGAGGCTACTCGGACAGCGACATGAAGAAGGTGCTGGGCGCAAACAACCTTAGAGTCTTTAAAAAAGTACTTTCCTGAGCCTCGCGCGCGTTGATAGTGTATATAATTAAAAAAGGGGAAGATCTGTATTAAACCAGTATAACTAAGTGTGTCGCGCGCGCTGTCATTTATGCCGGAAACGTTCCTCTGCTTCGAACTCTTTTGAGAGCTTCTCAACAAGATCTTGCTCCTTAGGAGTTAGCTTCTCAGGAATTCTGACGTTTATATGAACGAGCTCGTCTCCCTTGCCCAGAGTACTGCTCATTCCTTCTCCCCTCAGCCGTAGAGTGGTGCCACCCTGTGTCCCGGGAGGAATCCGAACTACCCTCTCACTCGTCAGCGTTGGAACTTTTATCTCCGTTCCCATAGCCGCCTGAGCGAAATTGATAGTTGCCTCATACACGAGGTCCGCTCCTCTCCTTGTCAGGTACGGGTGAGGTTTGATCCTAATCGTAACGTAGAAGTCTCCAGGTGGGCCGCCATACTGCCCGTCATCACCCTGTCCTCGGAGGACCAAGTGGTCGCCATTATCGATCCCGGATGGTACTTTAACTTGAAGCCTCACGCGCCTTTCCTCAAGTCCCTTCCCCCTACAGATCTTGCATGGTCTCCCTGGAACCTCTCCTCTGCCATTGCACCGATCACATAAAACGACCACATGTCCTAAGCCTGATACAGCTTCGTACTCAAGTCTCCCTGCACCTTTACACTTGGGACAAGTAACCGAACGACCACCCGGTTCAACACCTGACCCCCCACACCTGCTGCATCCCTTTAACCTAGGTAGGGTGACTTCTAGCTCAGTACCGGTAACTGCTTGCTCTAATGTTATCTCCATCTGGGCATCTAAGTCGCGACCACGTAGTGCCTCGGAATGTCCCTGCTGAGAAGCGAAGCCCCCACTGAAAATTCTCGCAAAGATATCTTCAACATTGAAGCCGAACTCCGAAAAGGTGCCTTGGAATGTTCCACGGTTGAAGATGTCTTCCTGCTTATACTGCTTCTGAATTCCTTCGAAGCCTTGGGTATCATACTGCCGCTTCTTTTCGGGGTCGGAAAGAATGGCGTATGCTTCCGATGCTTCCTTGAATTTCTCTTCGGCGTTAGGCATCTTGTTCCTATCAGGGTGATATTTGAAGGCGAGTTTTCGGAATGCGCGTTTTATCTCATCTTGGGACGCCTCAGGTCCTACCCCCAAGACATCGTAATAGTCCAGTTTGCTCGCCATACTCCTCCTCACCTAGAACTAACAAGACATATGGTTAGGGAAGAGTGTTACTTCTTCTCTTCGTCTACAACCTTGTACTCTGCTTCTACGGTTTTCTTTCCTTGCTGACCTTCTTCAGGTCGTGGAGATTCTTGGCTAGCTTGTTGCTGCGGGGCTCTTTGAGCTGCCGCATGCTGGTAGACTGCCGTGCCTGCCTCCTGAACCAGCCTCTTAAGCTCCTCGACCTTGGCGCTGATCTCAGCTAGGCCTCCGGTCTTCGTAGCATCCTTCAGCGCTTGGAGGGCTTCCTGAACCTTGTGTTTTTGCTCCTCTGAGATCTTGTCGCCGATTTCGCTGAGCATCTTTTCACTAGTGTAGATGAGTGAGTCGGCGGTGTTTCGCATCTCCGCCTCTTCTTTAGCGCGTTTGTCCTGCTCACTGAATTGTTCTGCTTCTCTTATCATCCTACTCTTTTCTGTGGGGCTAAGCTTTGTTGAAGCCGTTATCTTGATTCCCATTTGTTTGCTAGTGCCCAAATCCTTTGCAGTAACGTTGAGAACGCCATCCGCGTTGATGTCGAATGTCACTTCTACCTGGGGTACTCCTCGAGGTGCAGGGGGGATCCCTGTGAGGTCGAATTGGCCTAGGCTGATGTTGTCCTTAGCCATTGAGCGTTCCCCTTGGAGCACGTGTATAGTGACTGCTGGTTGAAAATCAGCGGCAGTCGAGAAGTTCTGACTCTGCTTGACAGGTATCGTCGTGTTTCGCTCGATGATCTTGGTTAAGACTCCACCCAGGGTTTCAACCCCGAGTGAGAGGGGTGTAACGTCGAGAAGCACTATATCCGAGATCTCCCCTGTGAGTATGGCTCCCTGAATGGCGGCGCCCATTGCGACACATTCCATCGGATCAATACCTCGCTCAGGCTTTTTTCCGGTGATATCCTCGATAAACTGCTGAACAAGAGGCATTTTTGTTTGCCCGCCGATTAGGATGACTTTGTCTATTTGCGCCGGCGTCAGCTTCGCGTCGGAGAGGGTTTTCAAGATAGGCTCTCTAATCCTCTCCACTATTGGCCTAGTCAGTTGTTCAAGTTTCGCTCTCGTTATAGTTATATGAAGGTTCTTCGGGCCAGTAGAGTCTGTGGTGATGTAGGGGAGGTTTATTTCGGTGGTTATTAGATTTGACAGCTCAATTTTGGCTTGTTCGGCTGCATCCTTCAATCTAACTATTGCTTTCATATCTCCCTTGAGGTCTATTCCTGTTTCGCGTTTAAATTCGGAAATGATGTAATCTATGATTGCTTGGTCTAGGTCTGTTCCACCCGTCCGAGTGTCTCCGCTGGTGGCAAGTACCTCGAAGACGCCCCCACCGAATTCCATCACAGTCGTGTCGTTCGTGCCACCACCAAAACTGAAGACAACAATTTTCAGTTCCTGACCAGCCTTATCCAGACCATAGGCGAGTGCTGCTGCCGTAGGCTCATTAATGATCCTGGTTACTTTTAGTCCCGCAATCTCGCCAGCATCTATCGTTGCTTGACGTTGATTGTCATTGAAGTTTGCGGGGACTGTTATTACTGCCTTGGTGATCTTTTGGCTGAGATACGTCTCGGTATCCCGCAGGATCTTCTGTAGGATAAAGGCTGAGATCTGCTGTGGAGTATAGTCCTTCCCATATATCTTGACTTTATAGTCTGTCCCCATACGACGTTTGATTTCGCGCACCGTCCCTTCTGGGTTAGTTATGGCCTGCCTTCTCGCGGGCTCACCGACGAGCAGTTGTCCGTCTTTTGTAATTGCAAAGACGGAGGGGAACATTTTCCCAGCTACCGTTGGTCCCTCAGCGCTTGGAATTATAGTTGGTTTACCTTCTAAAAGTATAGCTGCAGCCGAATTTGTGGTGCCGAGGTCAATCCCTAACGTTCTTTCTCTCTTTTCGCTACTCATTTTTCATTCACTTTAATTCAAAGAATCTGAATAAAGATGGGTAACTGTAAGGGATAAAGGTTTTATCGCGCGCGCCACAGGACAATTTTTCCAAAAATACAGAGGAAGCGCGCCGTGTGCGCCTAAATGGCTGAGGGATGGTTTGGAATAGCCTGAGTTTAAGCCAAATCGCCATAATTCCATCCATCTTTTTGGTGGCAGTTATCGTCTCCGCCGCATTCTAATGTCTGAATAGTCGCGCGGGCGAACAATGTCTCTTTTCTAGAACTATATCTAATTTATCCTCAGCTCCACCTGATAGTCAACAGTGTTTTGTATGGTTAATTTTTACTTTAAAGGTTAAGTTCTTTTCCAGAGAATTCGCGCGTGCGTAACGGATTAAATTGGGGTTAATCGGCTACTGTATTTTTCAACCTTACCTGCGAGGATCTCTGAGTAGTAGTCGGCCATCCTCCTAGTAGCGGGTCCCGGGTACTCTTTCCCCACAACTATATCATCGACGCTAGTTATCGGCGTCACCTCGCCCCCGGTGCCGCATAAGAAAACCTCATCACACGCGTAGAGCTCCGCCCGGGTAATATCCTTCACATCCGCCGGTATCCCGAGTTCACTGGGGACGAACTCCAAGAAGAAGTTCCTCGTGACGGACTCGAGGATGCTGGCAGTCACTGGTGGGGTGATTAGCCTCCCATCACGAACGCCCATGAGGCATGCCCCCGTGCCCTCCGATACGAAGCCTCTGCTGTCAAGAAATATCGCGGAGTCATAGCCGCACCTCTTCGCCTCCCTGACAGCGAGCTGACTATTCGCGTAGTTCGCCCAGCTCTTAGCCTGAGGCGGCAGGGCATCACTAGAGATCCTCCTCCAACTGCTAACCATGAACCTCCTCGGCTTCGAGAAATCCGGGTTCTTTGTTGGCAGGAGGGTGTTGAACCTCCAAACAGGGATAACCACATGAACCTCTTCAGGCTCATTCGCCATCGGCCAGATCCGTGGCTGGATATAAGTGTTCGACTTGAAGCCATTCGCCCTCACGACGGCTCTGAGTCCCTCAAGCAACTCATCCCTGCTGTAAGGCATCTTTAACCCATCAATGGCCGCGCTCCTCCACAACCTGTCCATATGTTGACCCCAAGAGAACACAGAGAGCTTTCCCTCCCCGCCTATGTCCCCCTGTACGTAGGCCTTTATCCCCTCAAATATCCCGAGGTATATGGGCTCCATCGCCGAAACGAGCGCCCGCTCAGTCTCTACAACTTTCCCATCCATCCAACAATACTTCGCTCCATGGAACGCCGCAGACAAGGTCAATCTAACTACCTTTTAATCACACCAATATTTGAATCTAGAGAGTTCTCAAAATAACTCTTTGACTCTAAAA
>CAZIKD010000141.1:0-5920 GCA_964539725.1 uncultured Candidatus Bathyarchaeia archaeon
ATGTTCATCCACCTGAGAGTCAATCCCTCAGCGCTATTCTCATACATTTTGGCAGCTTCAATCATCTTCTGTGCTGACTGTAACTCAGCGGTAGCTAGGGTGACTCTCGCCATCCTTTCACGTTCGGCTTGGGCCTGTCGACTCATGGCGTCTTGAAGCTCCCTTGGTATTATGACGTCTTTTACTTCGACTGAAGTGACCTTGATCCCCCAGGCCTCCGTCTTTTCGTCGATGATCTCTCTCATACTTTGGCCCACCTTATCTCGTTCAGCAAGAAGCTCATTCAGGTCGACTTTGCCGATAACCTCCCTCAAAGTGGTTTGAGCAGCCCATTGTGTCGCATCGGTATAGTTCTCTACGTTTAGAACAACCTTCTCGAGGTCGACGGCTTTGGCGTACATGACGGCGTCCACGTTCACTGGCACGTTGTCTGAGGTCAGTGTCTGTTCAGTTCTGAAGCTGACTGTTTGCAGCCTCAATGAAACCTTTACTGGCGCCTTGTCTATGAAGGGTATTAGATAAAATATGCCTGGGCCCTTCAAGCCGACATATCTACCGAGACGAAGTACAGGTATACGTTCCCATTCGCTAATTACTTTGATGCCGCTTCGCGCGAAGAGATATATCTTGAAATCCAAAGATATTCATTTTTTAACTCTCCTTTCTTACCTGCGTGCGCGTGCGTATCCTAATTAACACTTGATCTCGGTTAGAAATAAGGGATTCTCAAAAATTCTTAGTAAATCCTTTTCTAATTAGCGTAGCCTAGTATTATTCGATACATGAAGATATGAATAAAAAAGATACCAGTCTTAAAGAATATGAGCATCTAACTCGCCATCAAGGTTGGTGAGGGAAAGGTCAAGTGCCCAAAATGTGGTAACGATAAAGATTTCATGGTTAACGAGATAGGGCATGTTTTTTGCAAGAAGTGTCACGCCAAGATGCAGATGCTTAGGCTTGAAGATTAGACTGGATGCGCGCAGCACAGTGAGTCATTCCTCCCAGTTCTCACAATCAGTATTACCTACATTCGAGACCAAGTAACCCTCATGCGGGCAGTATAGAAACTCATCAATGCGATAGCCCGACCTAAGCAAACGGTTCAGGATCTATTTGTTTTCATGGGAGAGGGAGAAACGGGTCTCTGGATCGATCTCCCTAGCCCATTTACACTCCGAACATCTCACAATAATTTAGTTATCACCCCTTAAAACTCGTACAGAATCCATTGATACAAACTGTTTTAATTAGGGTATCCTTGTTCTCGTGACTAAGTGATAAGTGGATCTCCAGGTCAATCTCCTTTGCTAACTTACATTCCATATACGAGACCTTTAATCTCCTCACACAAATTGTTGGCGATATAGACTTTGATAAATATTCGTTCCTAACACGGTAAAGGTTAAGTTGAGTTATCCGTATGATTCGGGGATCGGTTTGGGTAGGTTCAAGGGGATAGTCTTCGACCTCGACGGCACTCTCGTTAACTCTGAGGTAGACTTCGTGAAGATGAAGAAGGATATGATCAGGGTCCTAGAGGAGCACGGTGCGCCTAAGGGGGTCCTGACGCCGCAGATGACCACGGTAGTGATCTCGGAACATGCAGAGAAATACTGGGTGGAGCAGGGGAAATCGGAAAAGGATCGCCAATGGCTCCGCGACGAGATGACACGCCTTATGAATCAGGTGGAACTAGAGGCCATCGAGACTCTTACAGCGATAAAAGACATAAAGGATGCAATTCACAAGCTGAAAAAAAGGGGCTATAGACTAGCGATCCTGACCCGTAGTCACCACGAGTACGCGGTGAAGGCACTCGAAAAGACGGGGATGAGTGGATACTTCGAATTAATTCTAGGCAGAGAAGAGACGCCGCAGCCAAAGCCCTATGCAGAAGCAATGATTCACACCGCTAAACTAATGAAGCTCAGCCTCGACGAGGTATTTCTCGTGGGAGACCACCACATAGATGCTACGTGTGCCCTTAACGCTCATTGCCACTTCATCGGCGTAGCGACCGGCCCACACCCCGAGAGAGCTTGGGAGATCAACAAGCCCGAACTTATCCTCCCGAGTGTCGCCGATCTCCCCGACTACTTAGCGGTGCACGACAAATAGACGAAGTGGAAGGTTTTTTAACCCCTCTCATCTCTATTGAGCCAATTCAAGGCGCCTTGCGTATGCGCCCAGAGGTGTTGATTGTGTCTGGTAAAGAAGAGTATGCGAAGAAGCTGCAGCAGGCTCAGAGCGTCCTGAACATGATCGCTGACGACAACACGACCCCGAGGAATATCCGCAGGGCCGCGAAGCAGGCGTCAGACATGCTTCTGGACCAGAGCACAAGCATAGCAGCAAGGGCAGCGAATGCTATTTCGCTTCTCGAGGACATCAGCCAAGACCCTAACATGCCCATGTACAGCAGGACCCGCATCTGGAACGCCATAAGCGTCCTAGAGGGCATCAGGGACTAGCGCTCATTTCTCAAATTTTTTAGTAACCTCCGTTTCGTAAAGCCTCGGTTTTTTATCCCCCAGAGGACACATCTCGTCAGGTGCAATGCGTGAAGGGAAAGGTGCTTCTTGTCGGCGAGTCCTGGGTGGCAGTCACAACTCACTATAAGGGCTTTGACCACTTCGTCAGCGGCGGCTTCGACACCGGCGTCGCCTACTTCAAGAGGGCTATGGAGGGGTGGGGGAACTGGGTGCACATGCCAGGTCACGAAGCCCAGGCGAGCTTCCCACTAACAGCTGAGGGGCTCCGCGACTACTCAGTTATTATTATCAGTGACATCGGTGCCGACACCTTCCTCCTCCACCCCAGGACCTGGCTGAACGGCGAAAGGACGCCGAACAGGCTGAGGCTCATCGAGGAGTATGTCCAAGGCGGGGGAGGACTGATTATGGCTGGCGGGTATTTGAGTTACCAGGGGATCAACGGTGTGGCTAGATACCATGGGACGCCAGTAGAGGAAGTGCTACCCGTAGAGATAGACACTTATGACGACCGCGTCGAGTGCCCTGAGGGAATCCAACCCGTAGTCTCTAAGACGAGACACCCAATAACCTCGGGCCTTCAGCCAACGTGGCCTCATCTCCTTGGTTACAATAGGGTCAAGGCGAAGAAGGTCACAAAGGTCCTCGCCATGGTAAAAAGTGACCCGCTGCTCGTAGTCGGTGTGCACGGTAAGGGGAGAGCGGTTGCCTGGACGAGCGACATCGGACCCCACTGGTGTCCGAAAGAGTTCGCCGAGTGGGAAAGCTACTCTGAGCTCTGGAGACGAATGATAAAGTGGACTTCGGGCGAGTAGGCGAAGATGATGGGACCAATTGACACCCATGCACACGTCGCCGACCTACCCGATGTTGACTCCGTTGTAACGAGGGCCAAAGCAGCGGGGTTATCGGGAATAGTCGCCGTCAGTGCCTCAATCCCAACCATCGAGGGCACACTCAGACTCACTAAGCAATACCGTAACTACATGCACGCAGCTCTCGGCATACACCCAACCGAGTTCTTTAACCAAGACTTGGACGCCGCCCTGCTTCTCATCAAGATCAACGCTTCACGGTGTATCGCTATTGGGGAGATCGGTTTAGACTACTGGCACAAACAGATCCGGAAGGACAAGATACAGAGGGAGAGGCAGACGGAGTTCTATGTCAAGCAGTTACAACTCGCGAGGGACCTCGATCTGCCGGTATCGATCCATAGCAGGGGGGCCTGGAGAGACTGTTTGGAACTCACCAATAAACACGGCCCTGGGAAGGGCGTATTCCATTGGTACAGTGGCCCTCTCGACGTCCTCAGGGATGCACTTAACGCCGGATACTATGTGTCCTGCACCCCCGCAGTCGAGGTGAGCACAGATTTAAGAGCCGTCATGATTGAGACTCCACTAGAACGCATCCTTATTGAGACAGACTCCCCAGTCTGGATAAAGAGCCTGAACAGGCCATCGGAACCCTCTGACGTACTCTTGACTTTAAGACGCCTATCCGAATTGAAGGGGCTCTCCCAGGATGAGGTTGAGGCGGCGACGACGAGGAATGCGCACGCGCTCTTTAGGATGTGACCCAATTTTTTTGGTTTTAATCACCGTGGCGTCGACGCAATGGTGGTGATAGTCTCACCATCAGCAGTATTCTCTCAAAGATGTCAACCCACTCCGACATCTCTAACTCGAGCGCATGTGGGCTTAATAGCCCCTCATCGACGCCTCTCCCAATTTCACGTGCGGCCTTAGATCGGTAAACGTGTAGGAGGCGTTCCCCGAAGCGGCTAACTTCCCAGAAGTCCTCGGTTAGGAAGACGACAACTGGCACCCTTAGACCACCGACCAACCTTAACTCATCCTGCAGCTCCTTGGAGGACTCTCTTTCGACGAACCTCAGCCTAACCTTCTCACCGGCGACATCAGCAAGCTTTTTCAACATCGGCGCCTGACGCGAGCAGTCCCCGCACCAGGTGGCCGCGTAGACCAGTATGTTGAGCTCCCTGTTGTACCCTTCGAGTCGAGCCCTCTGCTCCTTCGTGGGTTCCGGGGTTCTATCCGTCCGATCCTTCCAAAGGGTAATTTCCTCGGGCTTACCCGACTTGATGAAGGATTCGAGTCTCATCCCAGCCTCGAAGTGTTTCCTCCAGAACTCACTTCTCTTATCATAGTAACCCGATGCATCGCTCATAATATAGCCTCTAACGACTGAAGTTAGTTAGGCGAATTTAAACAATGCCAAACCACCAAATAATTTTCATTTGCGCGAGCGAAGTCGTTTAATTAATCACCTGTTTCTCATTTTTCTTTTAATTTTCCTATGACGACCCATAAGCTGTGCGATGATTCTTCCACTTGGATTTTAAAGGGGTCTTAGTGCGCACATTAGATGATTACAAAAAGTTTCATTGTTCCCAATGATCAGCAAATCTAATGTTCCGATTTTATTTTTGCGACTGTACCTGCTAAGCCACCATAGATCATGCAGAATTGATTTAGGCTATGCCATAAATGATTTTGATTTAGTGTCAGAGTTCCTTCAACTAAGAAATATAGTCCATTTTTAAGGCTCTTCCAATAATTTACGTTGCCACCCATTTTTCCCCACCATATAGAGTGATGAAGAACATCACGATCCGATTTAAGGTGAGGCACCCATATGTCAAAGTTACTAACCCATCTATACCCGATTGCCTCGATGCGGTTACGAAGTTCCCAGTCTTCTCCTACTCGTATAGTAGGCATACCCACCTTCCTTACAATATCTGTTTTCAACAAAACGTTACCCAAGCAACAAAATCCACGTCCGAATTGGCCGCCCCGCTTGATAAAGTTCGTTTGAATTGTTCTATATCGCTTTCCCTCGGGCGCTGCATAACCTTGAACTGCCCCATTCTGAGGATCCATTATGGTCTTCTTAGCCCAAGCCCACCACTCTGGAGTTACAAGTACATCTGAGTCTACGCTTGCAAAGATCGGTGTAGTTACAGCTTGTAGGCCAAGAGCACGAGCCTCGCCTACGTTTCCTTTCTCCAGTATAATGGTTAGATCTCCTAAAGGGTTCTCTCTATCAGATACCAGTATGATTCGGTTGACATCTATATTCTCCCTTACTGCCTTAATGCACCTACTCAGGGTAGGTTCGTTTCTAGTGGGGATAACGACATCAACTTTCATACTCTAAATCTTTATTCTCTTGGTCAATAAAAATACTGGCTTTTTTTAGGAAATAGTTATCGTGCACGAGAGCTCAGCATCATCGCTCGCGCGAAAAGTAGCGGGGGTGGTGGTAAACTTCCACTTGAACTATCGATTTCCATATTAATTATGAGGATTCCGAACAACTCTTGAAATTCAGTCTTGACTGGACCTTTACTTATAAGGGATTAAATGCTCTCAAAATCCAGAAGGAGGTTATTCGGAATC
>CAZIKD010000142.1:0-5919 GCA_964539725.1 uncultured Candidatus Bathyarchaeia archaeon
ACTCACGAACTCGTACGCCCCAGGCACGAATCTTACCAAGCTAGACCACGATCCCGAACCCAACACTAGACAGAACAACCACAGTAAAAAGGTTACTAGCTCCGTTTTTTAGTGAAAGTTGGCGGGAAAATGTCTCTAACTATTGCTGCTTAGCCTGTTCAGCCAGCCGTTGACCGTGTTCCCTCTTCGCGACTTCTATCCGCTCGGGCTTCTTAATGAGGTCGATGGCTGTGCAGGCGAGGGCCTTCGCCGCCTTTATCATCACATCGTGGGCCACCGCAGTCGCCGTCATCGAGGCCCCCTCGGGGCTGTGCAGAGTAACGGGGCCGATGTTGACGTAGGCGCTGAGGGCGGGCATCACCTGGCTGACGTTGCCGAAGTCTGTGCTCCCGCCTCCCCTTCTGAGCTCCTTCTCCTCCGGGAGGTCGACTCCCACGTGTTTCATCTCCTCCCTGAAGAGGTCTGTCAGTGTCTTGCTCGGGAGTGAGTTGGCGTAGGGATTAGCGACTCTGGTCACCTTGCTCTTCGCCCCCGTGGCGAGTTCAGCCCCCTTGATTATGTTGAGGACCTTTCCGTAGTACTCCTCAAGCATGGGTATCGTGGGCGCTCGGACGTAGAGGTGGGCGCTCGCGTAGTCGGGGACAACGTTCGGGCTATCACCCCCCTTTTTTATTATGGCATGGATGCGTACGTCTCTGTTGATGTGCTGTCTAAGCGCATTTATGCCATTGAAGGTCTGAATGACCCCCTCGAGGGCATTTATTCCCTTTTCCGGGGCGCCTCCCGCGTGACTGCTCTTACCGAAGAACTCAACTAAGAAGCTCTCACGGGCATTATTCGTCCCATAGCTCCCCCAAATGTTCGAAGGGTGGATCATCAATGCGATGTCTGCCTTCCTGATCTCATCCAGCATCACCACCTTACCTCCCGCGTTGTCGACGACCCCCTCCTCAGCGGGGGTGCCGTATATGACGACATTACCTGGAAGCTCCTTCGCCACGGCTGAGGCGCCGATGGCTGCGCCTAGGGCGGCGGAGGCGATCAGGTTGTGTCCACATGCATGTCCTATACCCGGGAGGGCGTCGTACTCCGCCAGGATGCCGATGGTCGGACCATTCCTCATCGGCCTCCGGGCGACGAAAGCCGTTTTCATCCCCGCGACGCCGAGCTCCACCTCATAGCCGTGCCTTCTTAACACTTCCGAGAGCAGGGCTGACGCCTTAAACTCCTGGTGACCGAGCTCAGGCTCCCCATGGATCCTGTTACTGATGTCGATTAGGACGTCTCTGTGGTCCTCTATGCTACTGCAAGCTATCTCCTTGATGCCCATGGAGTTAAATGAGGCTTTTAGGTGAAATCCTTTTCCAGTCCCGCTGTTAAAAGAAGCGCTTTGAAGCTCGCCTCGCTCATGTTCTTCCTATAAGTGCGTAGTGCAGCCAGGAGGTTCTCTCTGTCGGGCAGCCCGATGACGACGCCGATCGTCTTGCTCGCTGTGCTGTTCAAGAAGAGGGATTGGAGTACGGTGGTTACATTGGCCACGCGCCTACCTGTACTGGCGGACTCGAAGTCTATGATCACGGGTTCCCCGCCACGGAGTATTATATGCCTCCTTAGGCGAACTAGCTCGCCATGATCTAAACCGACCTTGTCGAGGCGTCGAGCCTGCAAGACAAGGCTACGTAGGACAGCCTTGAGGGATTCCGCGTTCTCTGAAGAGAGGTCTCTGATCCATCCGCTGAGGTACGGTCCATCAATGAACTCCATCAGAAGGATGTATCTCCCCCAACTGATCAGCTTCGGTCCAACCCCGACCTCGTTGGCCACTCGTAGGAGTCTCGCCTCATCGTCGAAACCCGTCCTGTCCGCGTCCGTCCTCCTCACCTTAGCAACGCAGAACTCCCCCCTCATCCCCACCTTCAGGACGAGAGATGTATTCCCCTTCCCGAGGACGGAGACAGTCTCGACCATGTGGGGTCCCTCGAAGACTACGGATTCGACTCCCAACCTGCTTAGCTCTTCTATTCGCTCCTCCGCTGCCTCGGCGTCCCACCTCGGCCAGCATATTAGGAAGCCATTGGGATGAGTGAGTAAGGCCTCAAGCGGGACTCTCTCACCCAAGCCAGTCAGGCCTACCCCTAAGGAAAGTCTCGAGGAACAACGTGAACCCCCCTGTGAGCTGGGGTACTATTTCCTCGTTGATCATCACGACTCCATGCTTTCTAAGAATGTCAGCGAGACGCTTTGGCACGCCAAGCTCCTCACAACCGCTCACAATTGACTCCCTCATGATGACGTTGGAGAGGGTATTCTTCCGCTTCACCTCGACCCACCACTTTTCACCCTCTACCCCGGGGCCGCTAACGACCTCCGGGGAACCGAGGTAGGTATCTAGGAAGTCCCTACTGTCCTTCGCGAGGCATACTGGGGGCCCCATCTTCTTCGCTACTTGGGGGAGGGTCATCGACTCGAGTTCATAAACTAGTATGTGTCTGCTCTCCTCATCGCTCCAGCTCGCCATTCGAAATACTTTGAATCCCTTTTCACTGAGTGCTCTGCCAAGGGCCCTCTCGGTCCTATAGAGTTGCCCCCAGAGGGTGTCTGGTACAGGTGCGTCGTGGTCAGGGACGAATACGAAGAGGAGGTCGACTCCCCTCTCTTTTAACCTCTCGAGGAGGTTCCCGGGTACACCTCTAATCACTGGTACGAAGAACTTTCTGCTGGGCTTCTCCGCGAAGGCTCTGACAGCAGCGACAAAGGTCCAGAGCGTAGTCTCCGTCACGGCGGAGGCAACATTCCTAGTGGAGTCTACAGGGTCGATTACGACGATTGGCTCATTGAACTTTTTGGGTTTCACAGCCTTTTTTAGTTGGATAACCTCGCGTTCCCCCCAATCTTGCGCAGTCTCTATGACCCCCTCGAATGAGCCATAGGCTATTACTAGGAGTTCGCATAGGTACCCCGAGAAACCGCCGACCTTTATCTCAGCGCCATAGATCCCGATGCCTCTAGCGAACATCTTCAGGAGCCTGACTTCGTCTCTCTGGGATTCGGTTAGGTGGGTGAGTATGTACCCTGTATGTAGAGGGGTTCTGTCTGTTGCAGAGGTTATCCTCTTACCTTCCTCCGCTTTGAAGCAGGGGATGAATTCGACCTCGAAGCCATCGACCATTTTTTTAACATAGGGGTGCTCGGTATAGGCCTCAACCCAGCCGGGGCCCACATGGCTTTTGACGACCTCGTTGACCTTATGAAGGTCACCCCTCACTGCCCCCTGCTTCAGTATTATGAACGCGTCTATGTCTCGCTGCCCTCTAAGCCATGTGTCTCTCGCGACGGATCCATGGATCTCTACCTCTGCGACAATCCCTGCCTCTACCAGTGCTTTGACGAGGCCTTTCCTCAGCTTAGACACGAAGACTGCTATTTTCTCTTGCTCCTTCTCAGTTGGCTTGATCTCCGATAAGATCTCCTTCCTCAGCTGAGTCCATGGCTCCGACAGCTGCAAATAAGTATCACTGATGATGAATAGACGTGGAAGCGTTGAAATATCTACCTACTCGAAGACCCTGGACTCGGCTACCGTTGTGTAGACTGGGCCGCTCCTCGTTAGAACGCTCCTCTTTAAACGGATGTGCTCTACCCTCAGAGGGCCGAAAACCTCATCTCTCATAGCTTCGATAGCCTCCCCTAGCTGGGCTCTGTTCCTGCCGCTCCTCACCCGGCAGAGAGTAACATGGGGATGGAACGGCCTCCTCTCGGGTTCGAACCCGAGCCCACTTAGACCCCTCTCTAATTCAGTGAAGACCGCCAGCATCTCCGACGCTTCACCGGAGACACCCGCCCAGACCACGCTGGGTCGACTCAGGGCGGGGAAGACACCTATTCCACAGAAGTCAAGGGTAAACGCCCTGAAGGAGATGCCCGCTACGAGTTCAGCCACATTGACGGTTTTAGTCTCGTGTATCTCACCGAGGAACTTGAGGGTGAGATGAATGTTCTCATCCTCCACGCATTTGACGTCGGCACCACTGGACTCTATTGCTCTCTGCGCCCTGCTGAAGGCCATCCTGAGGCGAGCATCATCGATGTCGACCGCAACGAAGCACCTGTCGGACATGGACTAGAAGATGGCGAGGCTGCTAATGATATTAACCCCGGGTGGCACCGATACCAATATGGAGCAGCTCGCCATATCCCTCATACTTTTAAGCGCTGTCTCTCACGCTGTTTGGAACTATCTGGCGAAGGGCTCAGGCGACAAAGACTCCTTCATGCTTCTCATGAACCTTACAAGTCAGATTACATTACTCCCTATCTTTATAATATGGTTAAAAGACTGGTCCCTCCCGTTGAGCGTGCTTCCCTTTCTATGCCTCAGCGCGTTCGCTGAGGCCGTATACTTCCTAGCCCTGAGTCGAGCCTACGACGCAGGGGACCTAAGCATCGTCTACCCCGTAGCAAGGAGCGCCCCCCTCTTCGTCGCCGTGGCAGGAGCTGTCCTACTGGGGGAGGCGTTAACAGTAATCGGTATGATGGGAATATTGCTTGTCCTTATCGGCGTCTATCTCCTTCATCTCAGGTCCCTCAGGGTGGAGAGCCTATTCGAGCCCCTACGCAGCTTTAGAGGATCCGCCTTCGGCTTCGCAGTCATCGCAGCAATAGGCACCACCGTCTACTCCCTGAGCGACAAGGTTGGAGTGACACGCGTCGACCCGATCCTCTACAACTTTTGGCTGGAGATCTTAATCACATTAGTACTAACCCCCATCGTCCTCAAAAATCGAGGCTACAGGAAAATCAGGTCTGAGTGGAGGATTTCCTTTAGTAGGATAACCCTATCCGGCGCTTTAATGAGGGGCGGGTATCTGTTAGTCCTTATTGCCATGACACTGGCTCCAGTTGGGTATATCCTCGCATTAAGGCAGGTGAGTGTGGTCATCGGCGCTCTACTAGGAGTAGCGTTGCTAGGCGAGGGCTATGGCGCTCCTCGACTTCTCGGATCTGCCTCAATATTCACTGGAGTATACCTTATAGCTGCACTCGCCTGAGACAATCTCTTAAAACAACATCGCCCCAAGTAGCTCAATGCCCACAGAGTTTTCCAACCCATTCAATACGGACGGCAAGTGGTACAAGGGAAACCTGCACACCCACTCAACAGCCTCAGACGATGTGCGCGACTATTAATTAATATACAAAATGACCTAACAATGAACACATATAAATATTAGAATTTAGATAAAAATCCTACTTATTTACATTTTCTTCCAGAACCATCTTTCTATTATGTTTTAAAGATAAATTTTCAAATGTTAAAATGTTTATTTCACTTATAGCTCCACAATAAGGACAATAGTAACTTAATGAGTGTTTATTTAGTGAATAATTCTTTTTAATATCTGCCTGTGAAGGCACAAAACCGAAATATTCATTAGGATTATCCAAAAGGTCATTACAATTACAGCATTTAATTTTTAGTTTTAAGATGTTACTGTTTAAACCGTTGGGTATATTTTTTCTTATACTCCATATTAAATTATGTAAAACTAGTTCTAAATTATTTTTATCTATTTTAATTACATCTTCTGTTTTATAATTAATTAATCCATTAAAATTTAAGTTGTCCTCTAAAAGATGAATTATTTTAAATTGATTTTTTAATTCTCTTATTTTAATTGCGTAACCTATTCCTTGATTAACAAACTGATCTTTAATAGAGTTTTTTGTAAGCAATGTAATCATAAAATCGCAGTTTTCAATAGCGTTCCTCGTCTTTTCAGATAAATTCTTACCTTTACTTGGATACTCCAACGAGAGATACGGTTTTAATTCGCCTATTTTAATAAGTGTATCTTTAATAAGCTCTGCTAATTTGATATCTTGATCTGAGTTTGAAATTAGTATTTTAAACTCAAACAT
>CAZIKD010000143.1:0-5918 GCA_964539725.1 uncultured Candidatus Bathyarchaeia archaeon
TTACACATAAACGTTATAATAGCTAGAGCCCGGTATCTGCCCTTGCTCTAGGAGGCTGTTATTTGAGGGTCGTGCTTCTGGGCCCCCCCGGGTCGGGTAAGGGAACTTGTGCCAAGATCATCGGTGAGAACTATAATGTCCCAGTTATTACAACTGGGGATATGTTGCGGGCGGCGGTTGCAAGGGCGACGTCAGTGGGCTTGACGGCGAAGAGCTACATGGACCGGGGGGAGCTTGTGCCTGACAACCTCGTGAACGAGATGGTGGCGGAGAGGCTTGGGGAGCCTGACACTAAGGGAGGGTTCATACTCGATGGTTACCCGAGGAGCCCAAAACAAGCGGAAGCACTGGAGAAAATACTAAAGATATCGGGGAAAGAGCTCAACCACGTCCTCCACGTTGAACTCGAAGACGAGACCATTATTGATAGGTTGAGCAAGAGGAGGAGTTGCCTCAAGTGCGGTGCGATCTTCCATCTAGATAATAAGCCGCCGAGGGAAAAGGGAAAATGTGATGCCTGTAAAACCGTGCTAGTTCAGAGGGACGACGACAAGCCCAGTGTCATCAGGCGCAGGCTTGAGGTCTACAGGGAGAAGACTCAGCCGCTCCTCGATTTTTACGAGAAAAAGGGTGTTATTAGGGTCATAAGGGGGGACATCGACCTCAAGGAGTTGCCAGCCACATTGAGGCGGGTCTTGGACAGTCGTTAAATCACATGGAAATGAATAGCGAGAAAAAGTGCTTTCATCCACTATTTTGGCCTCTAGAGATGATGTTTCTATCCCATGTCGAATGTGTCCATCCGCTTCTTCGCGCATATGATAGAGGATTATCACTACCATCTTTGCGCGCGTGGGTTAGGTCTTGTAGCCTATCTTCCTGAGGAAGCCTTTACGCCACTTTATCCCTTTCTCGTCCTCGACGCCTTTCGGCTTAAAGCCATCTATGATACCCATTATACCGCGTCCCTGGTCCGTCTCCGCAACGACTACTTGCAGGGGGTTGGCCGTAGCTGCATAGATGTCACAGACCTCAGGGACCGCCTTGAGTTGGGTGAGTACATTGATCGGGTAGGCGTCCTTGAGGAAGACTATGAAGCTGTGACCACACCCTATATCTAGCGCAGCTTCCGCTGCCTTCTTCCTCAACTCGGTGTCGTTTCCATCGTGGCGAACCAAGCACTCGCCGCTCGACTCACAGAAGGCAAGGCCGAACTTTATACCAGCCGCAGATGAGGCTAACGCCTCGTAGACGTCCTCGACTGTCTTGATGAAGTGGCTTTGCCCGAGGATGATGTTGCAGTCCTGCGGGACCTCCACCTTAACTACCTTAAGCTCCATGGCTGATCCTCCATGCATGCGCTTAAAACCTGAGCCCTCTGCGCAGGGTATATGAGGTGGGTGCGGGGAGCATTCACCCATGGTTGACGAGCGCTGCCTACGCGTGCTGGAAAGGAAAGCGCCGGACTGGATAAGGGCGACGTTCTGGGGCGATCACCCCGATAGCCTCGCCCCATACGTGCCCAGCCCCCTCAACATAGTCCGTGAGATGCTCATACTTGCTGGTGCTGGCCCCGGAGACGTCGTCTACGACCTCGGCTGTGGGGATGGACGCGTCCTCTTCACTGCGGTAGAAGAGTTCAAGGTCGAAAAGGCGGTGGGATACGAGCTCGATCAGGAGATGGTTGAAGCTCTCGAGAAGAGGATAGTGGACTCAGGAATGGTTGTTAGTATTTCCGCAATTCAGGCCAACTTCATGGAGGCCGACCTCACAAAGGCTACTATCGTTACGCTCTACCTCACCACGAGTGGGAATGCGAAACTGAGGCCGAAGCTCGAAGCCGACCTCAAACCTGGCGCGAGGGTGGTGAGCCACGATTTCCCCATCCACGGTTGGGTCACTGATCAGCCAGACGGCACCCCCCACACCATAGGGAGCCATAAGATGTTCCTCTACCGAATCCCCAAGGCATACACCAAGGAGATCAAGGTGCGGCGCATCGAAGAGGAGGAGGACAGGTGGAGGCGGGTGCGAGGCATGTTCACCCACGTGGATAAGGGGTAAATAGGAGAGGGATCACTTGACGACGCCGAGTGCGAGGGCGATGAGAGCCATCCTCACATAGACGCCGTGCTTAACCTGCCTGAAGTACCAGGCATTCGGCATAGAGTCCACGTCAGTCGTGATCTCGTTCACGCGGGGGAGCGGGTGCATGATTACGAGGTCCTTCTTTCCCTTCTTAACCATCGCGGGGTCGATTACATACGCGTTCTTCAGTTCCTCGTACTTCGCCGGGTCTGTAAATCTCTCCTTCTGGATACGTGTGTCGTAGAGGACGTCGAGCTTCGGAATGACCTTAGCGAGATCCGTCCCCTCATTGATCTTCATCTTCAGGTCCTTCCTGATGTCCTCCTTCATCGCCAGCTCCTTAGGGCTTATTAGGTAAAGCTCGACGTCGAAGTGATTGAGGGCAAGAGCCAGACTATGGGTAGTGCGTCCATAGAGAAGGTCACCGCACAACCCAATCTTGAGCCCGTCTATGTCTCCCTTCGCGTACTTCATGGTATGGAGGTCAAGAAGAGCCTGAGTCGGGTGCTCACCTGAACCCGCGCCACCGTTTAGGATCGGTATTGAGGCCGCAGCGGCAGCACGAGCTGCGGAGTCGATCTCAGGGTGACGCATCGCGATGATGTCCGCGTAGCACTCTACAGTCTTTATCGTGTCCTCGAGAGTCTCCCCCTTCTTAACGCTGCTCGCGCTTGGATCGCTGAAACCCGTGACGCCGCCACCCAAGCGGAGCATCGCGGTCTCGAAGCTAAGTCTCGTGCGTGTGCTAGGCTCGAAGAAGAGGACGGCGAGAACTTTACCTGCGCATAAAATGCTGGGTTTCTCCGCCACCTTTACCATTTTTGTCGCTTCGTCGAGGATGAAGTCAATTTCCTTGCGACTATAGTCCCGCATGGATAGGACATCTTTACCCTTGAAGTCGTATGCCTTTACCAAAGCCATCACTACGGCTTTTCAGATAGGTTTATCGCCTTAAAAATATGAGGGGCTCAGAACATGGAGTAGAGGTTGATCCTCACCAGAAGATCCACGAGGGTCGGGGACATAGGATACTTCCTGAAGTCTTGAGGGTGGACCCATTGGGCGTCGAGGGCATCGTCGTGGTGGTGCATCTCTCCCGTGACTGACTCGGCTAGGTAGTCGATTATGATAAAGTGGTACCTTACCTTGCCTACCTCGTCCCTGACTATTTTATCGACGACGCCGAGATCCTTTAATATCTCGACCTCAAGTCCCGTCTCCTCCTTCGCCTCCCTAATTGCTGCCTCCTCAGCCTTCTCCCCTATCTCTACCATGCCCCCTGGGACAGACCAGAGTCCCCTATCGGGCTCCGAGGCCCTCTTGATCAATAAATATTCCTCACCATTTCGGATCAGGATGCCCACGCCCACCATCGGGCGCTCGGGATAGAGGCGGCTTAGGCTCATCGATCACACAATGAGAGAAGCCTCGAAGCCGTGGTTTAAGGCTTCACAATCTGATTAATTGATCTCGATGGTGAATTGCTTCGTGATGCTTTTCTTGTGCTCCTCGTCTCCCTCGAACTTTATGTAGACCTCGGCGGCGGCGTCGAGGAAATCGATCTTCTTGGCCTTCCACACTATGGAGTAGTTGCCCTCGGCGTCGGTAACCCCCTCGCCGAGAAGGTCATCTTTCCCAATGTCCCTATCGTAGAGTTTTACCGTGGAATCGATGAGGGGCTTCCCCGACACGGTGTCAGCAAGTCGCCCTGTGAATACTACAATCTCCCCAACCCTGACCTTCTGCGAAGGTTGGTCGAGAGTGATCATTGTCGGAGTAGGGCCCATTTTCATCCCAGGTCTGTCTTTCTGGATTACTTGGCTAAGCACGAGGCTGTTAGGGATCAGGATGTCCTTAGAGCCGTCGACGGACTCGATGACCAGATGCATAATCCTGATCTCCTTAACTACGCCAGTGTTCCCCGCCATCGTCACAACGTCCCCAAACGTGAAGGGGCGGGTAATAAGGACGAATATTCCCGCGATCGTGTTGGAGAGGAATGTCTGAGTAGCGAAGCCCACGACGAGGCCCCCGAAACCGCCGAGAGTTAGCGCTGCGGCGGGATCGACGCTGAAAACCGTGGCCAATACGGTGAGGAGGACGCCAAATCCCACGATCCTTACGATGTTCTGAATCGTAGCGGCTGATGAGTGGTCCGCGAAGCCACGCATGTAGGCATAGATTACGCGCCCCACCTCACCCACGATGAAGTAGCCGAGGATGAGAATTATCGCGGCGTTGAAGTATCTTAGGTAGGGGCTGGCGAAGAGTAGGAATGACGTGTAGGTTCTGAGGAACTCGGGCAGTTGCTCGACATCTTTCCACTGGAACAGGATCGTCACGGCTTCGAGACACGCGCCGAGTGATATGATTTGAATAAGGATCTTTATGAGGCTGTGTCCGTAGCTGACACGCTCCCGCTTGGGTATTTGAACCGCTCCCATGTATCCTCGGAAGGGCTTTTTTTATTAAAAATTTGGTATTGACGGGGAGAATAATTCCAGTTCAAAGGCTTAGTAAGGATTATGACTCATATCGACACGTTATTGAGACGTAGATAGATAGAATATTGTTCTCTATCATCTAGATCACGCGTGAATCAAAGATATCTTATTGAATCTTTTATGGCTGTTGGGGAAATTCCAGGGTCTCTGGAGGCTGTTCGGTGGTCTCACCGAGAGCCATATGCACGAAACGGCTCATTGGTGAGCTTAGGCTTGACGCCGGGTATACTTCAGCGAGAACCTTTACACAGATGGGAAACCTACACTTAAGAGTCGTCCCCTTGACTATCGCCTCACCTGGAGGGAGGTCGCCTATGAGCTGCGTGAACTCATTCCCCATTATCTCTGCGAGGCGCTGCTTGTCGAGGTCCTCGAGGCTGTGGCAGATTATATTATTGGCGCACTGAGTTACGACGGTCTTCTCCACTGTGGCGAGGCGCTGTGTGACGGCCCATAGACCGACACCGTTGCGACCACCGTTTGTGGCGATTTCCTTGATTACCCCCAACAGTTTGACACGCCCCTCCTTTTCCCCAATCTCGAAGACCCCGTGTTGCGGCGCGTAATACATCGCCTCCTCCAACACGACTATGCAGCCGAACTTCCTGTTCTCGAGTGCCTCCCCGAAGATGCGACGGAGCACCTGGGCCACGACTAAGTGTTTCTGCTCCCATGTATCCTTCCCGTCGCTCAGATCCATGATAACAATCTTCCTCTCCTTGAGGAGCTGGACTGGGTCGAGGACGGTGGCCTCACCCTCGGGTATAAGGCGGCTAGTGTTTAACGCGTTCTCAACCTGCACTCTGTATAGATCCCACTCGTCAGCTTTCTTGTTGAAGCCGAGGTTCTCTGCATTGACGAGGGCGACAGCTCGACGCAAGTTCGCCTTGGTCACCACCGCGGCCTGGGCATATAGGATTTTTAATGCTTGTACGAGTATCTTTGCGTTCCACCAGGTCTTCTGCCACCCGAACTCGGCGACGTAGTCGTCCCAGGGGATGTCGCCGGGTTGAAAGAAGCTACACCACGGCACCTTTAGAACTGCTCCAACTCCGAGGTGCTCTATAAGGCTGCTGTATTCGCCGTCCTTGTCGACTATGAAGAATCTGACAGGCGGATTCGCGTTTGCAGCGCGAGCCACCATACTGATGGCAGTCGTAGTCTTCCCCGTCCCCACGGCACCACAGATTAAGCAGCTCTGCCTTATTAAGGGGTAGAGCCCCAACTCGACGTCTAGGTCAGTGGTTGGGTCAGTACCTAGTAAGAACTTCCACTCCCCGTTGGGCTTGGTAAACTTGGCAACGAGGTCGCGCTCAGCTGCATATA
>CAZIKD010000144.1:0-5915 GCA_964539725.1 uncultured Candidatus Bathyarchaeia archaeon
GTGTGGGTGTGATAAGAGAGAGTAGAGGAGAGGGAGAGTAGGAGTAGGAGAGGGAGTTAGGTAGTACGTGAGTCGGGCAGTGGGGCGGAGGGGAAGAGAGGGTTTGGGTTTGGGGATAAGGCTATGGCCCCACACGTATAATGTGATTCCAGGGAAACAACCACATCGAGTACCCATTGTCGTTACTCCCCTCTTGAAGCAGATCCTCAAAATCAGTTTGCTGACAAGGCTAGATGAACTCTTAACCGAGTAGAAACGTAGGTCATATGAGTTGAATATCATGGTCTATGACTTCGACACTGTGATTGATAGAACCCCAATGAGCTCCACAAAATGGAGCTTCAGGAAAGAGCGAACCGGCGTGGCAGACGTTTTACCCATGTGGATCGCCGACATGGACTTCGCCTGCGCACCAGAGATAGTTGAGGCGGTCAAAGCGCGTGCAGCCTTCCCCATATACGGTTATACCCAGAGGACCGATGGGTACTACGACGGGCTTATCAACTGGATGAAGAAGCGCCACAGGTGGAGCGGGATCCAGCGCGACTGGATCCTCTTCTCGCCCGGCGTCGTCGCTGGCTTCAATTACGCGATTCAGGCCTACTCGCATCCAGGCGACAAGGTCATCATCCAGCCACCATGCTACTACCCATTCATGGATGCGATCACCAATAACGGGCGACAGATCGTCAATAATCCCCTCAAAATCGTCGAAGGCAACTACGTAATGGACTACGAGGATCTCGAGAAGAAGATCGATGGCAGGACCAAGATGATCATCCTATGCAGCCCACACAACCCGGTGGGCCGGGTCTGGAAGCGGAATGAGCTGGAGCAGCTTGTGGATGTCTGCGAGAAGAAGGACATCGTAATCGTGTCAGACGAGATCCACAACGACCTCATCCTCGGCAAGACGATGCACACACCCACGGCAACTATCTCAGAGGAGGCAATGCAGAGAACCATTACGCTGGTCGCCCCAAGCAAGACCTTCAACCTCGCAGGGCTCACGACGTCGAGCGCCATCATCCGGAATAAGAAACTCAGGGACACGTATCAGAACATCATTGAAAACAACCGCACCCGGAACACCAACATCTTCGGAATCGTGGCACAGGAAGCCGCGTACACGAAGGGCGAGGCTTGGCTGGAGGAGCTCCTCGTCTACCTGAGGGGAAACTTCATGTACCTCGAGGAGTTCATCAAGGAGAAAATACCAGGTCTCAAGGTTTACCCACTTGAGGGCACCTACCTTGCGTGGGTGGACTGCACCAGCCTTGGCATGGTCGATGAAGCGTTAAAGGAGTTCATGTTGAGGAAGGCGAAGCTATGGTTAGATGAGGGCTTGATGTTTGGATGCGGTGGATCCATGTTCATGAGGATTAACATCGCATGCCCCAGAAGCGTCCTGAAGCGGGCCCTCGGGAGACTCGAAAAGGCGGTTAAGTTACTCTAGTGCCCGCGAACCACCCCAAGATTCGCTAGGAGACAGCATGAGTATCAGGTGGAGCTGAGGATAATATTATTGAGTGAGGAAACAATGCACGCTATGCTGGTCGTAGTGATAACCTCTTTTTCATCTCACGTGCGCGAAATAACATCAATTTAAACAGCTTCTTTGCCAAAAATAAGCCAAAATATTGCCCAAAATAATTGTTTTGTGTGGCGCCGGGGGAGGGATTTGAACCCTCGCGAGCAAGGCTCACGGACTTAGCAGGCCCGCTCCCTACCAGGCTAGGAGACCCCAGCAGTTGATCCCCACAAGGGGGTATCGCTTTCTATGCAACTCAACCAGCCATTTTAAGGCTTTCTAGAACACGAAAGAAGGCGCTTGGTGGAATTAAAAAGATATATTAAAAATAAGTTATCAAAGCTAAGTATGGAGAAAACATCTACGACGACTATCCCCCTTCACCACCCAGGTCTCCTTGAGATGGCTTCCTATCTTATACAGGGCTTCATAGTCAGCGTCGCAATCTCGGTCTTCCTAGAGACCCTCGCTAAGGATTATGTCGCTGTGGCGATTCCGGGACTATTCGGCTACATAATACTGGTCTCGTTCTTCGCGCCGCTGATCGAGGAATTCACGAAGGTTTTTCCACTGCTATACAGACACGCTGAGACGGCGAAGTCTATAATCAAGCTCGGGTTCCTCTCCGGTCTTGGCTTCGGTTTCGCAGAGTTCGCTCTCTACGCCTTCTATTTCAACGCGCCCATCGTCATCAGACTACCGGAGATGTTCTTCCACGCGGCGAATACGTCCATAGTCGCTTATGGAGTCACAAGGCAGCAGTTTTCAAAGTACTATCTAGTCGCGGTTCTGTTCCACTTCGCAAACAACTTCTTGACTTTCTTCGGCGATATTTGGTATATAGGGGGATTTGGAGTGATTGCATTGACGTTTTATCTCGCCTGGAAATTCTACGGAAAGAGCTCAGATTCTTATCTAAAATAAAGGAGATTCATTGGATCTTCTTAAGAGCCGCGTCGGCTTGGGGCTTGAGTTTCTTCACCGAACCCCGGCCACCAATGTAAGCCAAGTGGGCATATCCTAGGAACATCCCCGTCTCAATTATACCAGCTATGGCATGGAGCTCACGGTTTAACCACCAGGGGTCCTGGATGGGACCGAAGTCAGCATCGATTATGTAGTTGCCGTTATCTGTGACAAGTGGGCCAAGCTTGCCAGAGCTTAGGCGGAGACTGACCTTGGCACCAAGTTTCTCTACAGCCTTTAAAGCGGGCGTCACGGCGAAGGGGTGTATCTCGACGGGTACAACTTTTCCGTTGCCGAGGACATCGGTCAACTTCGTCTCATCGGCTATCAAAATATACTCTTTACACGCAGCAGCGACGATCTTTTCTCTCATCAGAGCTCCACCGCCCCCCTTTATCGCGTTGAGTTTCATGTCGAGCTGGTCCGCTCCGTCTATGCCGAGGTCGAGCTGTGGGTGTTCGTCGAGGGTGGTGAGTGGTATCTTAGCCTTTATTGCCTCGAAGGTTGTTTGGATGCTCGTCGGAACGCCGTATATGTCGTAAAGCTCGTCGGTGGCAAGCAACTCCCCGATCTGCTTGATGGCGTAGGAGACTGTTGTCCCGCTTCCTAGCCCAAGGATCATGCCGTTCTCGATATGCTTAACCGCCCTCATAGCGGCTTTCTTCTTAGCTGTTGCATGTGCACTCAAGTCTAGTCCTCCAACTCAAGTTTATCGAGTTCGTCCAGTTCCTTCATTACCTCTTTCTTAAGCTGTTCAAGGCGACTCTCAACGTCCTGCCTTCCAGTAGGTTGTTTTTCCTCGTCCTCTTGTCCAGTTGGCTCCTCTACTCCCTCCTCTAACTCTTCGGTCTTCGCCTTATTTGTTACTCGACGCTTCTTCGTGCTAGCTGGGAGTTTCGGCTTCTCTTCTTCGGCAGGTTTGGGTGGCTCCTGGATCTTTAGCTCTTTAATTATGAGATCGATTCGGCTCTGTGTCTGACTGAGGCTTTCTTCGAATTTCTTAACTATCTCCTCGCGTATCGACTCTAGCTCAGCTAGACTTATGAGCATCTCGCTCCTCTTGAGGTCCTCTGCGATCTGCTTCATCTCATCCTCGTAGCTCTTCCCAAGCCTGACGCGCTCCTCGCGGCTGATCTCTCCCTCGTCTTCAGCCTCAAAGAGGCGGCGGAGAACCATGCTGTTGATTTCTTGCTTTAGGGTTAGAGTCCTGATCTGGTTTTTCGCATTCTCGATGTCAGATGTGGCGATCTTCTTATCAATAGATGGAACCTTGACTTTTCTCTCCGTCATCTGTAGCTCGACTCTAACCGGATCTTCTTTTTGCGGATCATCGGGCTTGACCTCGGGTTCTTCCTTTTTCTTTGTGCTACCGGAGGCACGCCAGAACATGATGATGGCGATGGCAGCGACGGCAACGATCACTATTCCGAAAATTAGGTCTATAGAGAGGTCGGCCATTCCCTTCACCTTCCTCAGTAAATGGCTACAATATTTAAGCCCTAACCCTAACAAGGCGTTTTTGAGGGGTTGTGAGTGCATGTGGCGGTCGTTGCCGCTATAGAAGTAGGTTAGGAATTAATAGGCTGACTTAGAAGCTATGAGGGAAAGATCATGAGTGGTATGCTCGGACTAGGTAAGGTACCGCGAAAAATCTTTGAAAGGAGTGTTCTCCCATTTATTCCTCTTGATAAGGATCTAGAGCTGGATGGTGCCACCATCGGGCTAACAGCTAGAACAGTGATCGCACACAGCCCGAGTATAGGTGTTCCCATCGAGGCGTTAGGGTTCTTCGCCTTCCACTACGCCGCCAGCAATGTCGCCTGCAAATTCGGGCGCCCCACCCACATGATCACGGGCATATATCTCCCTTTGAAAACGAAGGAGAGTGACCTGAGGATAATAGCAAAGAGCCTCGGGGACGAGGCGAAGAAGTATGGCGTTAAGATTGCCGCGGGGCAGACTGCGACATACTATGGCTTAGGAATACCCTTCGTCTCGACGACTTGCTTAGGCGAGCAGACAAGAAAGGTTACATCTCCCCATCAGAGCGACGTTGTTCTGCTTATCGGGGAGGTGGGTGGAGAGGCAGTGTGGCTTACTAACCTGAGTAGAGGGGTTACAGATGATCGGTGGAAGAAATTTACCGCTCTACCAATCATCCTTGCCCTCCAAGGTATCGAGGGATTGAGGCTAATACACGATGTTTCGGAGGGGGGAGTGAAGGGAGCGTTGATAGAAGTCCTCGGGAGCCTAGGACTCGGCCTCAGCTTCAACTCCGCTGACGTTACCTATGCAGACTTGGGGCAGAGCTTAAACCAAGATCTCCTCTGGGCACCCTCCTATGGAACGATCATTGCAGTCGCCGATCCTGAATCGGTCGAAGAGATAGTTCGGCTATGTACTGAGAGAAGCATACAAGTTTCCCGGCTTGGTATACTTAGAAGCGGTCCTGGGCTAATCGTCGATGGGGAGCCTGTGATTGAGCAGACTAGGATCGAGATCGATGAACTTTATGGGTCGTTCAAGAAAAACGATGCTCATGAGAATCACCAATAAAAACAGGGAGCGAATGCGGGATGGAAGTGAGGATAAAGGGGTGCTCTAGCTTTCTGGTGTATTTATTTAGCAACTTTCTTCATGGGCTGTCCGCAGCAGACTAGTTGCCCTGCACCTGACTCGAGAACCTGGACCTTGTTCCCACATATCTCGCAGAGGTATTTCTCATTCACTTTTGTCATGTGACTCGGTAATAATTCGATTAAATAGGTAAAAGACTTGCGGAAATGTCATGTCAAGTTTCTAACGTTACACTTGTAGAGGTCAGCCGGGAACGCCTTCACGCCTCTGTGAAACCTTGAGCGATTAAACCACTCACAGTACCTCCGCAGCTTACCATCAAGCCACTCAGGGAACCTCCACAAGTGATTCACAAACTCCCTGTTCAGACTCTGAATACACCGCTCCACCTTCCCCTCATCCTGCGGATAAGACGGGTGAGCGTAAAGAGTCTCAACACCATGTACGGCGCACCACCTCCTCCACATCTCCCTGAACTGAGGGCCATGATCCGACAGAATCGCCCCCGGACGACGCCTCAGCCATCCCAGCACAGACGTAACCTCCTCGGTGGATGGGTCGTGGTCGAACTGCCTCGCCGCCACCAGATACCTGCTGAAGTCATCGATCACGACGAGGAACCAGTATCTCCTCCCCTGAACCCGATACGGCCCCTTGAAGTCGATCTGCCACAGCTCATCAGGCTCCCTCGCCCTGAAGAACCTCCACCGCTTGTATGAATGCGGATACCCGTTCAGGCCATGCCGGGTCAGGACGTTGTTTATGGACTCCCTGGAGAGGCTGACACCCTGCACGCAGCCCGTCGCCTCCCTCATGAAGCCGGGTAGCTTGATTAGGCCCT
>CAZIKD010000145.1:0-5907 GCA_964539725.1 uncultured Candidatus Bathyarchaeia archaeon
GTACTCGTTGGTGGCTATATTGATGAATTATCGGAGGAACAACTTGCCTCAATCGTTGACGAAATCCGGGTCTGCGCCAGGGTTAGTCCCCAGCACAAAACTAGGATTGCACGTGCCTTAAAGGAGAAGGGGCATGTCGTCGCCATGACGGGGGACGGGGTGAACGATGCTCCAGCCCTTAAGGCCGCAGACATTGGCATCGCAATGGGGATCAAAGGAACCGATGTGACGAAGGAGGCTGCTACGATGATCCTTGAGGACGACAACTTCGCCACAATTGTGAAAGCGGTGGAGGGCGGTCGCAGGATCTACAGCAACATCACAAAGTATGTTCGCCTCATGTTATGCGCTAACTTTGACGAGTTCCTCCTGATCCTAGCCACTACCAGTCTTGGGTTGCCTATCCCATTCCTGCCCATTCAAGTACTCTGGATCAACCTCGTCACCGACGGGTTACCCGCGGTGGCGCTGAGTAATGATCCGGGGGAGAAAGGCTTGATGGATCGACCTCCGAGAGATCCTCGGGAGGGGCTACTTGACAGGTTCTGGGTCTTCATCGCATTCTCTGCGCTCGTAGCCTTCGTGGCGGACTTCATCCCATACTACCTTGTCCTCGGTTGGACGGTAGACCCAGCGGTCGCGCGAAGCGTATGCGTTACCAGCATCGTGCTCTTCGAGCTTGCGTTAGTTTTCCAGGTGCGGAGCGAGACTCGACACGTCTTCAGCCAAGGCTGGGAAGCTTTGAAGAGCAACCCATCCTTGTTGGTTGCGGTTGCTGCTTCCTTCTTACTTCAGATGGGAGCCCTTTATTTCCCTCCCCTGAGCGAAGTACTGAAAATGACTCCCCTTACCTTGGAGCAGCTGGGGCTCACATTCGCCTCGGCTGGATCCGCGCTGTTGATCGTGCCGAGGTTTTTTATAAAGCCTCTAAAAGTAAAGAAGAGTTGACTCCACGCGCTTTTTTGATTAGAAACTAATCAGCGCATCTTCATTTAATTGGTTTTTCCTCATCTAAGGTGGTAGGTAATAACCCTATTCTCCTCACCCACCAGTTGACTAGCACCGTCGTGACTACGGTTGAGGCAAGTATTAGGGCAATATACCAGGACATATCCTCGGGGGAGAGTAAGAAAATGTTGGTTTGGGAAAACACGGTAGCGATTGTATTAGGTACAACGAATCCCGCTGCAAGAATCGCTAGAAATGCTCCTAAGAGAGTAATCCGATTATTAGTTGCTGTTAGTTGGTTGTTTCTCTCCGATAAAGTGTTGTTATGGCTCTGTAAATTATTATTCAAGTCTTGAAGCTGGTTATTCCTATCCTGAAGCTGATTATTCCGATCCTGAAGCTGATTATTCCGATCCTGAAGCTGATTATTGTAGGTTGATTGAAGGCATTCAAGACTGGAGGCCAGAACCTCAGAGAGGTGCTCGGCGAGACTTGGCTGCTGGTGAACCTCGCTTTGTAGTAAGACAATTTTATCGAGTACCAGAGGAGCATCGGAGATCAGATCGGCGTCACCATAACGTAGAGAGGACAGAGTATCCACCGTGCCTCAAAGTGCTAAGAGGTAAGTCAGA
Organism: uncultured Candidatus Bathyarchaeia archaeon; assembly: GCA_964539725.1. GTDB lineage: Archaea > Thermoproteota > Bathyarchaeia > TCS64 > TCS64 > UBA8941. The sequence continues at coordinate 1,581 of CAZIKD010000145.1, forward strand.
AGCGCATGCTTCTGCTGATAAATTTGGTCTCCGACGAGAGTGCGTATAATGTTGTCTTCTTTCAGGTTCATCGTCAGGTCATCGCTACGCTCATCCATTTCTTGGAGCTGTTTAAAGTTCCACGAGTTGTTTTCATCGATTATCCTTATGAGTAGGAGTGATCAGCGAAGAGGAGTGGAGGGAGATCACAGCTATCGACGAAGAAATGCGGAGAGGAGAGTGCACAACCTTCACCGAGCTGAAAAAGAAGCACGGCGTAAAGTAGTTGCCACACTTCAGCTCTTAGGCAACGCGCGATGCCCCTCTCCAACCTTCCAGCGCGCTTCGCCACACGAAGAACATTGGAGACACCCATGAACACACCCTTTTTGAATAATCTAATAAGTTTCAACAATAACGTAGACAACTAGACCCTAAGATGGATGATAAGATCCTCGGCTACACAATAATGGCCGCTACCATTCTTGTAATGGCCGGCTACTTCGTGTGGGCCTTCGCCCCTTGGCTCGGCTCCTCCTTCGCCTGGCTCGCCCCCTACACGGAATGGGCCTACAGGCTCCCGGTTCTGAAGGCGGGTATCCTCGTGCTACTCATCGTGCTCTGGATCGGCTACACGATGGCAACCACCCCGTCCCCGATTCCCCTCGATGCCCCCCTCGAAGTCGAGATCGAGGAGGAGAAGGACGAGAAACCTTCACACCCCGAGGCTGAGGAGCCAAAATAGTCTCCTTTCAGTAGACTTGCGCCGACTCTCGCGCGCAACCAGATCTCCGCGCACGCCAAACAGATTTACTTAACAAGAATAACATTTAATGTCACATGAGTAACACAACAGCGCTCGTGAAGACCAGACGGGTCGGCGGATCCCTGGTCATCACGCTGCCGAAGGAAGTAACCGAGAGCCAAGGGATCAGAGAAGGCGAAATCGTCGAGATAACGGTGAAGAAGCTCCGAGTCGACGGCTTCGGCGCCCTGAGGAGAATCGGCCCCTTCACAGCCGATGACGAGCTGAAATCCCATGAGTGAGCGAATCGTCGCAGACGCCTACGCCTAGGTGGAGTACCTCGACGGCACAAAAAGAGGGGAAAAACTCAAGAACCTCATAGAACAGGCGCCGAAGTATACACATCAGCCGTCACCCTAGCCGAGGTCGTGAGCAAAGCCGCGAGAACAGATAGAGGCCGTCAACTACCCACCTCTAAAGGGGTGGGCTTGTAGTTCAAGTTCCCATCGGGGCAGACCACAATAGGCTGGTTGACCTCACCTCGGGGTCTGTTTGATATTGCAGGCCTGTGTACTGGATCTCCTTGTAGACGCTTCCGACTTGTTTCTCCCGCTCTGGAAGTATTGGCCCCATAATCAGGGGCATCATGTAGACTTTTTTTGCGTCAATATTCATTATCCTGCTCCCCCATTTCACACATTCCCTCTTGGTACGTGTACTTCACCGTTAATATCAGGTGGAAGTAGGATAAGGCTAAGGAAAGGCGTGCGCTGAAGCCGCACGAGACATTAAACTAGTCAATCTTTGATGCAGCGTATCGACCACCCATGCGTGAAGTATTGACTGTCCACATCCACCTCACCACCAAGGTAGTTTATGCTAAAGCGCCAAGCCTTGTCGCCGCTCTCCTTAGTAGAGCTCCACCAGAAACAAGCACCCCCCAGATGCCAGTACATTCCCCCACCGCCACGGTAGCCGCTGGGAAGAGCCGTGAATCCGAACGCGTCGGTGGCTCCAACATTGGGGCTAGCCCAATGAGATGTGCCTACTTCTTTCAGCTTTCCACCGGCAACATCTTCACCGCCTAGATAATTGATTAGAGTCAGCCAGTCTTCTTTTGTTGGGACATGCCATCCAGCAGGAGCTAACTTACCTGTATTAACCGCATACCAGTCATATATTCCACCATGAACGGCTTTATTCGATACGTCGTTATTGTACCAACAGTAACCGGGTGTCCTTAGATTATCCCACGCCGACGCATCCGCTACATACGGAATTTGAGTCCCATCATTCAACTTCGTCGTTCTTAGGTTTTCAGTCATCCAGGTCTGGTTCCCAATCTTAATCGTCTTGTAGACGTTCCTCTCAACATCGATAACAGTATCCACTGCAGGCTCCAATTCGGGAGAATCTTTCACGCATCTGACAGAACGGCCGTAACTCTTGTAGGCGTTGAAACTCTTTAGCGCAGTACTATCGCAAAGCATGCTTCGAACCCAAGCAGTAGAATCATCATACTCCGTTGAGGACCAGAAGTAGGCCCCATCACCGAGTCTGTAAAAAATTAATCCGTCATAATTGCGTGTACTGCTCGGTATAGCTGTGAAGCCGCTCTCATTCGATGCCCCGAGGTTCGGGCTGAACCAGTGTGAGGTGCTCCCATCCTTCATCTTTCCGCCAGCCACTGAGTCGCCTCCGAGGTAATTGGATAGTTTCGACCAATCTTCTTCGGTGGGTACATGCCAACCCTTGGGAGCGAGCTTACCAGTTTCAACAACATACCAGTTGTATAGTGCCCCGTAGGTGTCCTTATTTGAAGGATCATTTTTCAACCAACAATAGGCGGGGGTAGTCAGGCTGCCCCACTCCGAGTTGCCAATCACTTGAGGAATTTCTTGGCCGTCGTTATACTTCGTGGTCTTCAGATTCTCAGCCATCCAGGTTTGGTTCCCAATCTTAACTGTCTTGTAGACGTTTCCCTCAACATCTGTGACGGTGTCCGCTGCCGGTGTGTTGTTGGGATTCGTATTTGGGGTGGGGTCAGGTGGCTTGGTGGCTCTTGGGTAAACCGTGTATCCTAAGATGAATGCTGCGATGATTATCGCTGCCCAGAGTTGTTTGGAGTATACTATTTTTCCCACCTTATCGTACATATAATCGGGCCCTTGGGAGTGGGTGATTCGGTTCATTAATTCCCGATCATTACTTGTAATTATTTGTGATTATAATTGTATCTCATGAACGATGATTGGATCCAAGTATTGATCCGTTCACGCGCTCGTCATTATGATACTGCGCGCTAGGCTCCTATGCGCGCGCTCGAGAGGGCTCACCGCCTCGGCGTCGGGTTCAGCCACGTCATCGCTGACAGCCAGATCAACTTGGAGAACGTCCGGAACGCGGCTGAGTGGCTCGGTGCGGGGCGCGCGCGACGCCCACAAGCTCGACACCGGGGAGCTCCTTGTACACCTTGGCGTGGTTCCTGCCCCACGAGCCACACCCAACGACGCCGACCTTGACCACCATAAGGTGACCTCGTTAAAAATAGTGATTCTCAGCGTATAAGCTCCTTTTCCTTCGCGCACTCCGTGTAGCACTTCATGCACGCCTCACCCTCGCCGGGGATATAGGCGATGAAGTAGGTGAGTTTCTCGCCGCATCTGGAGCAGGTTCTCTCTTCCTTGTCGAGTGACGGCTTCTGTTCCATCGAGCCTAATGGGATTATTTATCTTATAAGTATAGTCAAAACAATGTTACATAATATTATTACACAAGATTGTTCAGCGATCCATCATGAATAAAATACGATCGCGTGCCATCTCCGAAGAGGCTGGTTGTTTTCGCGGCTACTTGCTGAACTCGAGCTCCTGAACGGGCCCCCCCTGAGGAATGCTCCCGCTCCACTTGAAGGCTCCCTGGCCCGCGTAGCGCACCTCTACGCTGTACGTGGGCTTCCAGACGACGGGGCCCGAGACGACGATGTCCCAGCCGCCCCCCTTGTACTGGATCCTGGTGACGCCGACGATGCCGTCGGGGACGAGGTTCTTCTCGCTCCACTCAGCCGGTGGCTCAGCCTTTACGTCGGGGTGGTTCACCAGGATGTACTTTACGCATGTGTCTCGGGCTTCAACTGGGCCGATGATCTGCTGGTCGGCGGGCTTCTCCAGGCTCGTGCTCTCAGCCGTGACCACGCCGTCCACGCCCATGGTTCCCTCCCAGGTGAATGGCTGCGAGCCGCCGTAGGATATCGAGACGAAGTAGGCTGGCTTGAGTACCACCGGGTGCTTGACTGTGACAACCCATGGACCCGACGTGTACCTTGTGACGGAGACGCCGACGGTCTGCTGGGGCGTCAGGTCCTCCTCGACCCAGCCGAGCGGGACGGTGTAGCCCAGGTTGTAGGTCCTGATGATGTAGGCCATAAGGTAGTTCCGGGCGGACTCGGGCGAGGTCACCTTGTCCTCGTCGACGTTAAGCATCTTCTGGTTGACCTCGTCCCAGACGTCATCGATAATCGCGCGCATCACCTGGCCCTCGTGGACCGTTATCCTGATTGTGTGCTGCTGGCTGTGCCCAAGTGTCACGTGGCCGGTCCGGTCA
>CAZIKD010000146.1:0-5902 GCA_964539725.1 uncultured Candidatus Bathyarchaeia archaeon
GCGCGTCAGTCATCGCGTCGCCGCAGAGCTATCGGGAGTTGGCTGGAGGGGGAAGAACGAGTTAATCGTCAACCCTCTATACGGCCCCGCTATAAGACTCGCCTCAATAGTCACAGCCAACTCAATAGCCCGTACCCCGCCCCAGGTTCAAACCTGCGGGGACTGCCGCGCTTGTCTTGACGTCTGTAAGTTCCTCGACCACAAAAACCAACTCGATAACTACCGCGAACAGTGCAGAAAATATTTAGTCCACCTCGCCCTAGAGGACGAGGTTTGTGGAAAATGCATTAAAGCCTGTTTAAAGGATAGTCTCTACACCGACCAGTTCAGACTCTAACATGCGCGCGCACGCGAGCCGCAGAGGCGCAATATGTGGCTCAGAGGCATTTTTCCCGGTATTCGCAACTGCGGCACTTGGCGGGGTTATCCACGGGGGAGGCGTCTCTTGCACCTCTCCAGTAGCCCAATGCCCAGTCGATGTCCCTCTCCGCGGCGGGCTGGTTGTACTCATAAAGGTACACGTGTGCGTTACCAACCATGAGGCTCGCCTCTCCTGGCCCATTCTCGTTCACGGCCTCAATCACCCTCCTGAAGAGGCCCTCGTCGCCGCGGCTCTCCCTCGGGGACACGGCTATGGCGTAGAAGAGGTCGCTGGTGTCAAAGCCGGCTCCATCGAGTATCCTACCGTAGACCCTGGCTTGTGCGTGGTAGCTCTTGTAGGGGTATGGTGAGTTGCTGAACTTGTACTCGAAGACGACGAGGGGGTCTCCGCCCTTGAAGAGTATGGCGTCGGGCTGCCCCGCGAGGATCACGTCTCGGTACTCTGAGAGGAGGGGGAACTCGTGCACTACGATTGGCTCACCGGTGAATATCTTTCGGAGGATCTCACCCCTGTCCTCCTCGAGTGACCCGACCTGCAGTGTTTCGTGTCCCTCGCTCCCCTGTTGTTTGGTCTCTGTCTCGATCCTCCCGTGGAGATGCTCCATGTCAACCTTCTTTTCGCAGTAAAATTGCTCGGCGATCGTGCTGGCTTTGACGTAGAGACGGTTGAATTTGAGGCGCTCACTGTGCTCTGCGTCTAGTAGCCTCTGGTTGAGGTCCGACTCATGCATCAGGTAGCGCTCGAGTCCGCGCATCTGCTTGACGGTGAGTTCATCGGACATCTGCTGTTCCCCGCGGCATCTACTGTAGAGCCACTGCGCTTCCAGAGAATAAACCATACCGAGCGCACACAGATAATAATAAGCGAGCGTAGGTTTGTATACGATTAATTCTAATAATTTCTGGAGTTATTCCTCTGGTATATGCGGATCACGAATGTCTTCGCGTCGCCTGGGCTGACGGGCTTCTACTTCGATGATCTTGAAGCGATTAGACGGGGCGCCAAGATGGACGGAGCATTATTTATCGGGGCACCTGTCACACCCGGCTTCTCGGAGATCAGGCAGCGCGGCGAATCCGTCTCAATCATGCTTGAGCTCGAGGATGGGCAGATCGCCGTCGGTGACTGCGCGGCGGTTCAGTACTCAGGGATAGCTGGGAGGGACCCAGTCTTCACCGCTGGTGGCCTGATGCCGGTCATTAGTGATTTCTTAGTCCCTCGGCTCCTTGGTCTTGAGCTCAGAGACTTTAAGCATGTTTGCGAGTGGGTCGATGGATTAGAGTCCTCGGGAGAGAGGCTTCACACAGCTATCCGTTATGGCGTGACTCAGGCTCTTCTGGACGCCTTCTCCAAGGCGGAGAGGAGGACCATGGCTGAGGTCATCGCCGACGCGTATGGTCTTCGGGTTTCCCAAGAGATGATACCATTGTTCTCCCAGAGTGGGGGCGAGAGGTACGCAAACGTTGATAAGATGATCCTCAAGGGTGTGAAGGTCCTGCCTCACGGTCTAATCAACAGCCCGGAGCTAGTCGGGGCTGATGGGCGGAGGCTCCAAGAATACGTGGAGTGGGTGAGGGGCCGAATCATTAAGGTGGGTGGCGTTGATTACCGCGCCACGATTCTGCTCGGGTTGTATGGTACCCTCGGCGGGGTCTTCGACGGGGACCTAGGAGCCATCACGAAGTATCTACACGCCCTAGAGAAGGCTGCAGCGCCCTTTCCGCTCTGGGTCGAAACCCCTCTACTAGCTGAGGATCGGGAGGGGCAGATCGAGCAGTCCCGGTCCCTCATGGCGCAGCTGAGAAATTCTGGTTCCAGGGTCAAGATCGTGGCGGATGAATGGTGCACGAGTCTCGAGGATGTGAAGACCTTCTGCGACGAAGAAGCGACAGACATCATAAACATCATGATGCCTCAGCTCGGAGGAATCAACAACGCTGTAGAAGCGGTGCTCTACTGTAAGAAGAGCGGCGTCGGGGCATACATCGCAGGGTCATGCAACGAGACTGACATCTCAGCCCGCGTATCGGCCAACTTGGCGTTGGCGACTCGCGCAGATCTGGTTGCGGCGAAGCCCGGGATGGGTGTGGACGAGGGCATCATGATCATTCATAACGAGATGCAGAGAACCCTGGCGACGATCGCCTCGCGCACATTCCACGAGCACGATGGCGCCTAGTCCGCCGTCGCGGCTTTAAACTTCTCAGGGTCAAGCGTGCGACCCGACTCGGTGAGTTCATAGACGGTTGAGCCGCTGTCGGCCCGGTAGCTCCTCTGCACGATGCCAAAGCCCTCAGCGTCTTTCAGAGCCTTGGTGATTGTTGCGGTTGACATCCTGGTCTTCTCATGGAGCTCGTTGAAGGACTTGGGGCCCTCCCTGAGGGCGATGACGGTCTCGTACCCCCTCTTCTTCGTGAGGTACTCGATTATGCCTGCGGCGTCAACCTGCCTCGGCTCCTCCTTATAGTCGTAGCGTTCCCTGCTCTCAGTCAGGGTTGGAGCCGCCGCCAAATCGCCGATGACCACCCGGTTCTGCCACAGCCTCGCGTTACTATGATCCATGCTCCTCATCATCACCGGTCTCTCGGGGGGCGGAGGGGATCGACTCTCGTTCCGTGAGACGAGGATGTGTATGAGTCGCCCATCTAACGTGGTATACTCCCCGGTGAAGCGCTTCTCCCTGATCTCATAGGTCTCAGCGGTGCCCTCCCTGTAGATGGATCCCCCCTCCATCGACTGCAACTCGGAGATGAAGCCACCCACGAGGCGTCGGACTTTCTCCATGTTGACCTCGAAGACGTCTGACGCCATCCTCGCGAGTATCTCCGCATAGTTCCTGGTAACTGACTTGCTCAGGGCCCTCCAGGAATCAGGGTGGTCGAATAGCTCGACTCCCGCGATGCCCTCGAAGTCCACCACCGCAAGGCCAACCTGCCTAACGTGGTCGACGGGTATGTGCTTCATAGCCTCGTCGATTATGCCCTCCTCAGCCGCGAGGTAGCCCTCGAGGTCGTCCGTCCCCCTCCTCCTATCGAGTTCGTTGAGCCTGACAGTGTTATTGATCGACAGCACATCGATGGACTCGAAGCTCTTCCTAGACGCAGTGTATTCATGCACCTTATTCCAGGTCTCCCCCTGGGACGCTCTCAGACTCGCCGTGACCGCCACCGGCGCAATCTTACCACTAAACACGAAGCTGGAGCCACCCCTGATACCCTTAGAGGCGTAGACACACTTGATCTCCGCCTGCGTCTTCGACATCGGAGCAACTGCGATGCTCAACGTCAACGCACGCGTCTGGGTATCCCCCTTGACAATGGAGCCCTTCCTGATGAACACCGTCTCAGCCGATCCGTTCACCACCTGCAGCTTGTCGATGCGCCCCGTGTCGACAAGCCTAACCTGGTCGCCAACCTCCGAGAGAAGCCTGTATCGCCTCTCCCCACTTCTACGCTCCCGTAAGAGCAACGGTATACCCACAGCAGCTCCGTTCTCTCGGAGCCTCCATAGCTCACCTAACTCGATCTCTACAATCTCTGGGACCCTCATATACTTTATAACACTTCACACTACTTTAGTAGAGTGTAGTGTAATTTATAAATCTTTCTAGCATAAATCGCGCGATTTAACAAGCGGAGCACATATCTTTCCGCCCCATAAACGGTGTGATGGTCTCCCCTTACTCTATTCTTCAAAATCTCACTCACCCTGGTAAAGCAGTTCGTAATCGATGAGGATGGCCCTCATCTTCTCTGCGGCCTCATGCACTTGCTCCCCCCTCTTAGCCCCCGTAATAACAAGCTTCCCCGAGGCAAACACCAGCAAAACCACCTTAGGCTCCCCCATCCTAAAGATGGCGCCGGGAAACTGCTCAGGCTCATACATGACACTCCCCAAAACATCAGACATCGCCTCCAAGTCGATCCTACCATGAAGATTCGCGGAGGCAACCATGTTCTGGATCACGATCTTCGGCTTCCCGAGGATGATGATCCCACTCGCCTTCAACTCCCTGACCACCTTCATCACCGCGCCCCTCGCCTCCTTCTCCGACTTCGCTCCCGTGCACACCATCTTCCCCGTCGTGAATATGAGGGTCGCCGTCTTCGGCCGCTTAAGCCTGAAGACGAGGCCCGGAAACTTCTTGGGACGGTACTCCACGTTTCTGAAGATCTTCATGATGTCGAGGAGGTTTATCTTCTGGTCGAGGGACGCGACGGCGACGACGTTCTGTATCTTCACATCGTAGGGACTTGTTTTGCTCATTCCTCAACCCTCCCCCTGGGCTCCCCTGGGGCGCCCTCGTGGCTCCACGTGGCAACAGATTTTGATGTTTGGGCTGTGTTCCTTTGAGGTCTCCCTGGGGGGCGAGGTTTTTCGGTTGGCTCGGGGTTGAAGTTTATGCTCGGCAAGGGGGGTCCCATGGAGCTTGTCATGAGGCGATATAACTGCTTCGAGATGTGGGGTCGGGGTGTGCTTAAGGGGTTGAAGGCTCTAACCACCCTGTTGGGTGTGCTCAGGGCGAGAAGCGCGCGCGTTTTTACGCGTGCCATTTAAACATCGATTGAGCCTTAATATGTAATCATATGGGGGAGGTTGGCGTTTCTCTATGGTTGATATCCTGTTAGTCTTCGAGGTGCATCAGCCTTATAGGTTGAGGAGAGATTTTTTCTGGGGTAAGCGCGAGTTTCGGAAACTAGCAAAGGGTGAGCTCTTCGAGAATTATTTTGATCACGTGACGGATGGGGAAATTTTCAGGCGGGCGAGCACCAAATGCTACCTTCCGTCAAACAATATACTTTTGAAGATAATCGATGAATTCAAGCATGAAAAAAAGGAAGTAAGGGTCGCCTACAGCATCTCCGGCGTCTTTCTTGAGCAATGTGAGAGGTTTAACAAGGACGTCCTGGAGAGCTTCAAGCAGCTCTCGGAGACGGGAAGGGTTGAGTTCCTCGGGCAGACATACTATCATTCTCTTTCGAGCCTTTATCCATCCGAGGACGAGTTCATCGCCCAGGTTAACCAACATAGGAAAACGGTGAATGAGCTGCTTGGGTACTCTCCAAGCGTCTTTGAGAACACTGAGCTAATCTACAATAATGAGGTAGCCAAGTCAGTTGAGCAACTCGGGTTCAGCGGGATATTCACCGAGGGCGCTGAGAGGATCATCGGCTCCAGCTCCCCCAACCGACTTCTCAGCGCTAATGGGTGCAATAAGCTTAGGGTGATACTACGTAACTATAAGCTCACAGACGACGTGGGCTTCAGGTTCTCGACCACGACTTGGAGCGAGTGGCCGCTAACCGCTGAAAAGTATGCGGATTGGCTAGCCTCAACCCGTGGTCAATACATATGTATTTTCCTCGACTACGAGACTTTCGGTGAGCATCATTGGCCTGAGACGGGTATACATGACTTCCTGAGGAAGCTGCCTGGTGAGATTCTAAAGAGGGAGAACCTAACGATGTCTACCCCCTCGAGTGTGATAGTAGACCATAGACCTGTGGGTCTTCTCGACGT
>CAZIKD010000147.1:0-5887 GCA_964539725.1 uncultured Candidatus Bathyarchaeia archaeon
AATTTTTGTTCGTATTCTATTCGCGCGCGCATGGTAGTAAGGGATATTGATTTAATCGAGGATATAGTCGGTATCCCAGTAGCACGAAGGGTATTGAGCTCGCCCAGGGCCTAATCAAATATCTATTGGTGCTAACATCGAGAGCGGGAGTAATTGGGCAATTCAAGTGTAGATATTCTGAAATTAATAAATGATAAATGAAGGAAAAATAAGTTATGTATCCAGGGGAATTAGTAGTTAGATATTTTCATAGAATAACAAGTAATTAATAATATTGACAGATTTGTACGCGTTAAAGAAAGAGGTAGGAACTATTTTTATGAGGTTTTGAGACAAAAGGGATGAATTAGTGAGAATTACTGTGCACGCAAACGTAGAATGGGGGCCTTTTCTACTTCTAACAGGTCCTTCGCCCTGTTGAAGTATCTCAGAACATTATCCCCTTTTTCAGTAATCTTATAATATACCTTAGTTCGCTTATCCCCTTCGTCGTTTGAACAGTCCTCAACTAGTTCTTGACTGACGAGAGAATCAAGCATTGCACAGAGTGGCTTCCATGAAAGGTTTGCGCTGTACATAATTCTAGTCGGAATCACGACTCCATTCTTGATCTCGCTTAAGATGTCGATGTATATTTCGAACTTTGACCTTCGAGCGGACATTGCTCCGATAGTTATCAAGAGTAAATAAAAATAATATGGATTGGTAATCTATATTCTTCTCAGTTATGAGAGAATCGCGTGCGCGGTGATTAGATGTGGAGTAAGTACGCGTGTAGATCAGCCCATCTTACTTGTTATAGTGTAAATGTTTTCTGAATGCATTTACGGGTATGATGTTAAACCAATCAAAGCATTTTATTTTTCATCCGCACGGGTATCTTAAGAAATGAGTGAAGGTTATAACTATAGTTAATTGTTTGATTAAGAAAATATAAATTAATAATTCTATCCATCAGGGAAAGGATATCACGCACACGTGAAAGAGGGCATTTGAATCAGAGATTAATATTCATTTGTTTAGTACGTCTTTGTTGGGGGGTACGTTTTTTCTTCAAGCTATGGAGTAATAATTTGTCGAACATTGATAGTTCTATTTCGAAGGTGTCAAACTCTTCGAGTTCATAAACCTCTCCGCAGTTTGTGCAGCGGTACTTATTTTTATTTGCCTTTTTCCAGATTTTTCCACCGCATACTAGGCAATAGCTATCTTCGAGGTTTTCACTTACCTCCATTTTTTTAATTACCGATAATGATTCGGTATAGTAAGCTAATATATTGATTATGGATTGAGGACCAGTATTAATATGGTTATAATGAAAGAAGTTATTGAAGGCTGTGAATAACGTGCGCGGCCATTACTTGAAGATTTTCCCCTGGAAGTCCACATTCACTGATACAGGTTATATTATTATGTCGCTACTTGATCTGGTTCAGTCGACTTTTCTCTTCTTACCGTATAGAATTATGGATTATTCAGAATCGCTGTATAATTAATGGTAATATTTTAGGTGTATTACGAGCGGATTCAATTATTATTTATAAGCATCTCTAAATTTTTTATCCCAAATTTCTTAACAGGTTTTAAAAGCTTAGATATGAAGTATGTACTGTAAAAGTTTTCAGGATTTGAGTGAATTGCCGAAGCGTAAAGTAAAGTGTGAAAAGTGTGGTTTCGAATGGGAGACCCAGACGCCATTTACTAGGACTATGTGTCCAAGTTGTCATCAACAGACTACGATTGCTCCTGCTGAAGAGAAAAAGTGACGAAATTAAAATCCTCGATTCAATCTTACTCGTTTTCTGGGGGGAATGGCATCAAATCCCTCATCTTGGTTAGTAAGAAATTATTTTTTTCTGCGAACGCCTTTTTTTCTTGAGCAATTTCCTCGAGAACATTTAGTATGGTCATTTCGATAAATGTCTCAAAGTATCCTTTTCGGTCCTCCTCTACTATTTGATCATAATCAGCTAGTGCATTAAAACCCTCGATAAAGGGTGTTCTAAGTTTGAGTTTTATTTCAATTGTTCCTTCGGAGGACATCGAGTTTAGAACGTTTTTTATCTATATATTATTTGGCTAGGAAAATTATCTGAAAATGGGGGTTATGTCGTGGTTTAATATTGATTAGAACTCTTAGTTTACCGTGAAGTTATGTTGATGGGTATATTTGTTGCTGTTTTAACTCAAATTGAGTGATGATTAAGGATATTTTATTTCTTAAATGTGGATTTGTAAACACAATTGTGAATCATTTTTGGCTCGTTTTTTTTAAAGGATTTATTCTGGGGTCAGGATTATCAATTTACTGCATTGTTTTGACCCATTCTGCGTTGTACATTTCTTGTCTACATTAACTTTCTTGCAGCCGAAATAACTCTGTCTTTTTTTAGGGGGGTGAATGCACTCGTACGTTATTTGCTTTGTCTTCATTTTAATGTTTATAGTAATTCGTATCTCGGGATAAAGATAGATGAATCTTAGTTTCTGTGTAATATTTCTGAACACTGTGGGAAGGGTGAAATTCTTATGGGAGAGTGAGGGTTTGGTTGTAGATATGTTGGAAGAGTTGGCGATTTCCCCTGTTCCTGAGCTGTTATTGATACTGGGAGGGGTTATGGCGCTTTTCGTTGCGATTAAGGGGGGTCAGAAGCAGGGCCTCGGAGCTAGTTTATCCGGGTTGGGGTTTTTTATCGGTGCTTTACTGATTCTTGGCGGGGCTAGAATAATTTTTAGTGGGAGTTTTACTGTTGAGGTATATGGTACACTATTGATATTAGGGGTCGGGTTATTCTTTAGGGTATTCTATAAGGTACCTGTTGCGTTTATTGTGTCGTCAATTTTGGCTTTGATTGCGTTTTTAGTGATTAGCGTATTTACTTTAAATCTCGTTTACGTTGCGATTGGGACTCTGGGGGTGTTCCTGGTGTGCTTTTTCGTTGTGGGTAGTATGGAGGTCGTTGTAGACTCCGTCGGTCGGTTGCTTGGCTGGAGGCCTGTGCTGCTAATTTTGGGAGTGGTTGCCCTGTTGATGGCTGGCAGGCTTTTATTTTAATTAGCCTTCTAAATTTGCTACTTTTGTATGAATTGTGATCGTTGAGTGAGGAATTAAGGAAAGTGGGGCCTATCTAGTCTCAAGTGACTCCATTTTGCGACTGCAGGTCTTGGTAGATTCTTCTCGCAACTTTTTTATGGTCTTTTTTTATTTACGGAAAATTGGTTCTGGGTGCTAGTTAGTTAGTCATGTTTGAGGGCAAATATGAAGTTTTAAAAATGTTACAGGGGTGTTTTACTTCGGTAGATAAGTTGCCTTTCTGTTCGAACTGTGGAATCCCCGTTGATGCGACGCAGAAGTTTTGTCCCAATTGCGGTCAGAGGCTTAGTCCGGTTCCGGCCTCCCCTCCTCAGCCTATTCAGCCTGTTGACCCGCAGATTACTCCATCTGCGCCTCAGCAGGGACACGCGCCTATTCCGCCTTCAGCCTCTGTCGTTCCCAGTGTGGTTTATGGAGAGAGGATCGTCTCAATTGTGCCTAATTTGAAGAAGCCGAAGTCGTTTGGACGCTGGGATACCTATAACCTTGTAGTGACGGATAGGAGGTGCGTATTCGCATTTTTGACTGTGGACATGCTCAACAGGGCCATCAAGGAGGCTAATGAGAGGGGAAAATCTGAGGGTAAGGGTTTCATGGATAGGTGGGGGGACCAGATGTCTGCTTCTCTGGAGTACTGGAGGCGTTATGAGTCGATGGATCCCGAGGCGATCTTGATGGAGAATCGTGAGAATTTTGCAATTGAGTTATCCGCTGTTAAGAAAGCATACGTTGACCATAAGCGGAGAAGTGGTCAGAAAAATTCGCCTGACTACTGGGAGGTCACCATTGAGACTAGGAGTAACAAGTACAAGTTCGAGTCGGATAGTGATCCCGGCTCCGAGGTGTCCCGGGGATTCGGTGGTAGAGTTTAATCAGGATAGTGCCTCTTGAAATTAGCCGATTCATTATTTGTCGTTAAGAATTTGGGGGTTTTATGTATCTGTACTCGATTTTCCTTATATTGGGATTTAGCTCCTCGATTATTCAGCCAGCCGGGTGGAGCTGGCAAACGGGGAACATCTGGGCGCTATGTAGCAACCAGAGTACAATGGGGCCTCTGGCCCCCATATTCATTCTAAGTCATTTTTTGAGGCGCGAACGCCTACTCGTTTAGGAACCCCACTACCATGAAGATAGTGTTGAACATGGATGCCGACCTCCATCAAGGGGATGTCTATGGTGGTCACGTCGTCTCGCATGAACGGATTGTTGGACCGGAGACGAGGTCTGACGTTATAGTGAAGACCAGATCCAGGGGAATTATTAAAAGCGATTCAGCAGGGGGCTGGAAAATCCGGGCAGCTAAAGAGAACTATGCGGTTCACGGGCCTAGTGTTAGATATTATCTCGATTACTACCACGAAAACGGGTATCCTGTAAATAAGAAGCGAGTGTGCCCGTTTATCAGTTAGCCTCGAGTATAGTACGATATTATTGAGTATTAGCCGGTTTTGGGGGCCCATATCTGGATCCACATTAACTTACTTGTTTGATTTTCATCCTCTTGGCGTGACGATACCCTACGAACATCTTGGGGTGGAGGTAAACCATACTTGATAAGAAGACGAAGAGGTCGCTACGATGCGTCACCTGGTAGCTTACCATTCCACGTGTGTAGTACCAGTTTGACTCGTTTGAGCGTGATCTAAGATGGAGGGAGTTTGTCCATACGTGGCATGCTCTATACACTCTTCGGATGGAGCGGAACATCAGGGTATCCTGTGCTCTCAAGACGCGTTTTGCGTCCTCCTCCCTCTCATTTTCCAGCCAGGCTTTCTTGGAGAAGAGGAATACGCCACTGAAGGTTGATCTTGGGAGGATTAGGCTGATCAGTTTTCGGGCGAAATAGATCCGGTCCAATGGGTAGGGTTTCAAACCGAAGGATATTATTTTCACGTCGTCTCGGCCAAATTCTTGTATGTGTCTCTTCACGTTCTCGTCTAGGACGATGTCCGCCGCGGTTGTGAGTATGGCGTCGTTTCTGGATGCGTGGTATCCGTGTCTGAAGAGATAGGCTACTCGGTAGTTCCAGTCTTTGGGTATTTCTTTGACTTCTAAGAGATGGAGCCTTCCACTGTAGTTAATTTTCTTGGCGTATGCTTCTAGCATTTGTTTACTGTGGTCTGTGCAGTTATCGAGTACGGCAATAACCTCGTCGGGATGAAGATCGAAGAGGCTCTTGAGCGTGTAGCGTAGGTTCTCCTCCTCGTTATGTATTGGCATGACAACTGAGAACTTCAAGGGAGGACACCGGTATTCATTGAGTGTTTACTTGGTGCTATTTTAACGATCTAACATATAGTCTTAGTAGGTTACAATTGAGGGGGACTCCGTTAATTATTGGGTTGCACACGTGTCGAGTTTTTAACCGTTTCTGAAAGATTTATCTGTAACAATACTGCATATTCCTCATATGAAAAGCATAGAGTTCGATACGTCGCAGATTGGCCTCAGGGCCGTCGTTAAGGAATGGCAGGAGAAGGTCCTCAGAGTAGTCTGGGAGACTAGTGAGGGCATAAACTCAAGGAGGGCCTACGAAAAGGTCAACAAGGTCCTTGTATCTGAATCCATCTCTCGTGCCAGCGTTATTAACTTCCTCGAGGACATGAGGGAGATGAGTGTCTTCAGGGGCGAGGAGAGAACTGGGAAGGGTGGGCATCACTGGGTATATTTCCCCGCGCTGGATGAGGCTGGGTTCAAGAGGTTCATCGCGGAGAAGCTGATAATCAGTTTGTTGAAGAGCTTCCCAGAGGAGACGAAGAAAGCCATTCGATCCATCTGACTCTCTTGACT
>CAZIKD010000148.1:0-5864 GCA_964539725.1 uncultured Candidatus Bathyarchaeia archaeon
CGGATGTTGCAAGACACACCCCCACACCGCCCGTGGCGCGGGCGTAGCCGTCCGCCATGTGTGCGGCCCCCTGCTCGTGCCTGGCTAGGATGAACCTGAAGCCTCCGTTCAGTATCTCATCGAAGAGCGGGATGACGACCCCGCCCGGGAGCCCGAAGACGTGCTTAACGCCCTCCAACTCGAGGGACTTGACGAATGCCTTAGTGCCCGCCATCTCAACCATGCATAGACGCCTCCAACAATTCGAATCGGGGACCCTGCAAGGTCGAGGCGGAGTCCTGTACTACGGAACTGGTCCAATCTACTCTTTGGGAACACTTCACCGGGGCAGAACTACCGAATAAAGCGATACCCCATCTACGCCACCTTCCACTCGGCGGCCATGATAAAACAATACCCCATAACACCTATCTCCAAATGGTATGTAGGGGATAGAAGCCCGGCACCAAATAAAAGGTTTGTGAAAATAAATACTATAAACACAGCTCTTGTGCGTTACCCTTAACACCCACCGGGGGATAGGTCACACAAGGTTATGTCCATGAGCCAGTTGACACATCTAGAGTGCTCGAAGTGCGGAGAACGCTACGACGCTGATCAGGTCCAGACGGTATGCAAGCAGTGCGGTAAGCCCCTCTTCGCGAGATACGACCTGGAGAGGGCGAAGGAGACACTCACTAAGCGAGAGCTTGTGGGCAGGGTCTCATCAATGTGGAGGTATAGAGAGATTCTTCCCGTCCGGAGGAGCGAGAACGTGGTCACCCTAGGTGAGGGCTGGACCCCCCTAATCCCGACGCGACGTCTCGGCGAGTCCCTGGGGCTTAAGAACCTGCTCGTCAAGGATGAGGGGATAATTCCCACAGGCAGCTTCAAGGCGAGAGGCCTCTCCGCCGCTATAAGCAAGGCAAAGGAGCTGGGAATAAAGCGTGTCGCCCTCCCCTCGGCTGGGAACGCAGCGGGTGCCATAGCAGCCTACGGCGCCAGAGCCGGCATTGAGGTCTACGTCTTTATGCCCGAGGACGCCCCCAAGGTCAATGCCGTTGAGTCGGACGTCGTTGGAGGTAAAGTGGTCTTCGTGAAAGGGCTGATCAGCGACGCCGGCAAGTTGGTCAAGGACGGGGCTCAGGAAATGGGTTGGTTCAGCGTGGCCACCTTAGGCGAGCCCTACAGGGTCGAGGGGAAGAAGACGATGGGGCTCGAGGTGGCGGAGCAGCTCGATTGGAAGCTACCCGACGTAATTATCTATCCAACGGGTGGCGGCACCGGTATAATTGGTATGTGGAAGGTCTTCGATGAGCTCGAGGAGATGGGCTGGATTGGTAGCGAGCGCCCGAGGATGGTCAGCGTGCAGGCTGAGGGCTGCAGCCCCATTGTCAAGGCCTACATTGAGGGAAAGGAGGAGAGCCAATTCTTCGAAGGCGCCAACACAGTAGCCGCAGGGCTGCGCGTCCCGAAGGCCCTAGGCGACTTCCTGATACTCAATGCGGTGAGGGAGAGCAAGGGTACAGCGATCGCCGTAAGTGACGAGGAGCTCATGGCGGACGTTCGTCTCATCAGTCGCCTCGAGGGTATCTTCGCATGCCCTGAGGGCGCTGCAACAATCTCCGCTCTAAGGAAGATGGTTGAGGCTGGTGAGGTCAACAGGGACGAGAGCATTGTCCTATTCAACACGGGCTCAGGGCTCAAGTACACTGACCTCTTCGACGTCAAGGCCCCCATCGCCGACCCAAAGAAGCCCTTCGACTACAAGTCCATCAAGTAGTAAAACTTATCCCGGTCAAGCCATACCCCTGACGCGATTCATCATGGGCACAGCATCCGCCTACGCCCCAGGGCACCTGACGGGACTCTTCCAGATATGTGATCAGCCATCCGACCCGCTCCTGAAGGGGGCAAGGGGCTCAGGGGTTAGTCTCGACCTCGGCGTCCACACTACGGTCACAGTCAGGCAAGCGGAGGCGATGAGCTGGTCCATAAAGATCAACGGTATCGACACCCGGGGTGCATTCGTCTCCGAGAATGTCCTCCGTAGGTTTTCCAGTCACACCAGCCCTCAGGAAATAAATGTCGAGCACTGGGTAGAGACCCCAGTCGTCGCGGGCTTCGGTAGCAGCGGCGGGGGGGCCTTAAGTCTGGCGTTGGCCCTAAACGAGGCGACGGGAACCCCCCTTAAAAGGCTGGAAGCGGCGCAGATCGCGCACACAGCAGAGATCGAGTGCAAGACCGGCCTCGGGAGTGTCTTCGCCGCGGTGCGTGGAGGCTTCGGTGTTCTGATTAAGCCGGGAGCACCGGGTATAGGCGAGGCAATATCTTACCCCGATACGAGTGGGCTCCGTGTAGTCTACCTCCACTTTGGCCCCATACCAACGAAGGAGGCGCTAGCTAACCCCGCTCTTAGAGCGAGGATCAACGATATTGGTGGAAAATTCGTCGACGAGCTACAACGGCATCCTACGACGGAGAGGTTCATGCGCCTGAGCCGCCAGTTCACCGAGCACGTCGGCTTAGTAACCCCCAAACTCAGGGCACTCTTCGACAAGCTGGACCTCGCGGGGTACATCTTCACGATGGCCATGTTCGGCGAGGTCAGCTTCAGCGTCATGGAGAAGGAGAGGGCCGAGGAGGCTGCGAAGCTGATAGAGTCATCGTTTCCGGGGTACGAGGCCGTCGTGGTCGGAATCGACCGCGAGGGTGCAAAGTTAACCTCTAAAAACCCCTGAATCTGAGAAGGTTCTAGCCATTCTTGCCTAGGTTGGGATGCTCATCTGGGAGCATTACGGGGATCAATAGCTCGGTTATGTAGTGGTTCATCTGTAGAGGCCTCGGGACTTTGGTCGTCATCTCCATGAAGTGGTCATAGCTATGCGCGTCGAATAGCCAGCAGTAGTTCCACTTCTGGTTCATGGAGCCGTGGATGCCAAGGTACTGGACTCCGGTCTCCTCACAGGACTTTTGTATCCGATTGTCGTGTTCCTTAAGCTCCTTCCTGCTCCCCATCCAGTCGAAGTAGAGGAGTATCTTCATCCCTGTTCTCTCGTAAGCGTTTGCCATTACTCTTATATGGTTATCGTTTACCAGCGCTCAATAGATCCCCCAATATATCAAAACGATTATTACCAGCATCCAGTTCCTTGAATTGGCTAAGAGTGACCGATTATGTATAACGAGGACGTTCTCAACTCAGCAACGATTGAGGGCATGCTCGCGGCGCCCGGAGTAAAGTGGCACCGCGACCCCCCAGACGTCATCGGCATGTGGCTCGCCGACCCCGACTTGCCGACAGCTCCCTTCATCAAGAAGGCGCTAATCAACGCCGTCCAAGACGAGGATTTGCTCTACAACACCGACGTCAAGGCCAGAGAGGTCATGGCGGAGAGGGTCAACAAGAAGAACGGCTTCAAGATCACTAAGGACGACCTCTATATCACTCAGGGCGTAACCCCGGCGATGTGGCTATCCATTCAGAACAGCGAAGCCAAGCCGGGCGACGAGATCGTCGTCACCGACCCCATGTATAACCCATTCTTCGCTGCAGTCGAGACTTGCAAGATGAAGCCCGTATACTGGAAGATCCATGAGGAGGATGGCTACAAGTTCGACATCGAGGGACTGAAGAAGATAGTAAATAAAAAGACTAAACTCATCTTCGTCTGCAACCCCCACAACCCCTCCGGCCGCGTGATGACCAAGGAGGAACTAAAAGGCATCGCTGACATCGCCATCGACAACAAGATCAACATCATGGTCGACGAATTATGGGACGACATAGTCTTCGACGGCAGGAGGCACGTCAGCCTAGCGACTCTCAGCCCCGAGGTCGCTGACCTCACAGTAACGAGTTGGGGAATCAGCAAGACCTGGGGCGTACCCGGTCTACAATGTGGCTACCTGACGGCGACCCCCAAGACCATGGAGGGGCTCAAGAAGCATGCTAAGGGCGTACTACGCGGAACCTCGACCCTCAGCATCGCTGCATCCCTCGCCGCCCTCGACAGGCATGGTGAATACTGGATCAAGGACATCATGAATCACCTCACGAAGATCAGAGGAATCGCTACGAAGCGGTTCACCGAAATGGGGTGCACCGTACCCGAGTTACAAGGCACCTACCTGATGTTCCCCAGGTTCAACGTGAAGATGACCCATGAGGAACTCTACAAGCTCATCCAGGAGAAAGCGAAGGTCGGCCTCGGCACAGGCACCGAGTTTGGCCCCGAGGGCGAGATGCACCTTAGGATGACCATCGCGACTAGTGAAGCCATCCTAGGCGAGGCCCTAGACAGGATCGAGACAGCCCTCAAAACCGTCAAGAAGAAGTAGAGCCAATCACGGGCTCATTTTTCGATTTCTCCCCTTCCACAATTAATATGGCCTAGGGATTATTTTCTAATTCCTACAATACATGCGTCGAATTCGACGTTCGCTAGTTCTTGCGGATGCCCCTCACGAGGCCCCTGGCCTTCTGGCCCGCCTTTGTGACGCTGCGAGCGGCCCTGCCCCTCTGGCCCTTAGAAGATTGCTTGGGCTTGGGGACCTTGACCCCATTTTCCTTTGCGGAGGCTACGAACTCTTTGAGGATCTCGACGTTCTCCTCGTGGGTCGACTTCCTTCGGAGGTCAACTGGGATGCCGAGGATCTCGGCCTCGCCGGGGTTCAGACCGGCTGACTGTATCTCGGAGACGCTGAAGCCTCTGCCCTCCCTGACGGTGTCTGGGCGGAAGACCATTGGCGAGATGAAGCGGGACATTGGTGGTCACCTGTAGCTCTTCTGCTTGCGTCTGCGTGCACCTGGTCCGCCGAACTTTTTCGGCTCCTTTCTGCGGAAGTCGCCGCTGAGCATGGTGCGATCGTGCTCGATGAAGGTGCTCTTGAGCCTCTTGCTCTTCGTGTATTTGACGAGCCCCTGGGCTAAACCCATGCGCGCGGCCTCAGCCTGGCTGAGGGAGCCGCCGCCCGCGACATCGATACTGATGTCGACCTTGCTGGCTATTTCACCTGCGATGAGTATGGGCTCCATTATCATCTCCCGGGCCATGATAGGCTCGTGGAGGTGAACGGGCACGTTGTTGATCCTGACCCTGCCCTTGCCCTCGACGACTGCGACGCGGGCCTTAGCGGTCTTGCGCTTGCCGGTTGCGAGAATTGGCTTCTTTTTCGTTACGGGCGCTGACAATTTACACTACTCCCCTCTTGTTCCAGCCTATGCTCTCGGCGAGTTCGCCGACTGTGACCGACCTGTGGTTGAGTTTACTGCCGTGGCACTCGGGTAGGCTCTGCTTCTCCGCCTTCTCAAACTCCTCGGGGACACCGATGTGGACGTGTAGCCTCTTGTACGCGGCGGCGCCCTTCGGTATTCTGTAAGGGAGCATCCCGCGGACGGTTCGGCGGACGATCTCATGAGGTCTCCTGTGGTGGACGGGGCCCTTACCGAAGCCCCCGACCTTGAGGAACTCCTTCCACTCCTTAACCAG
The DNA here is from genome assembly GCA_964539725.1 of uncultured Candidatus Bathyarchaeia archaeon. GTDB lineage: Archaea > Thermoproteota > Bathyarchaeia > TCS64 > TCS64 > UBA8941. The sequence goes on from CAZIKD010000148.1 coordinate 5,472, forward strand.
ATTCGCCCTGTTGCCGGAGATGACGACGTTCTGCGCATTCACTAGCTCAATTGTTTCGCCGGCTAGTAGCCTCTTGGCGACGACGCTGGCCATCCTACCAAGAACGAGGCCGTCGGCGTCTATGACTGTCCTTGTACTCATCACTGATTCAACCTATTCATCGGCTCAGGCTGCCTGATGCACCCTGCCTACATCACGTCTATAATTATAAAGGTTTTCCAAAGGCTGATGCTCGCGTCGAGGCGTTGAGGGCCTCGGATTGGTGGGACAGAAAATGGGTTAGGTAGACCAGGAGTAGTTGCTGAACTCTATAGAGTCAAGTATCTTCACTCTGAAATCCTCATCCCTGCACTCCTGACTATACATAACGAAGCCGTCGAAGGCGAAGAGGTG
>CAZIKD010000149.1:0-5831 GCA_964539725.1 uncultured Candidatus Bathyarchaeia archaeon
CGCGTGTGACATCCCGGATGTTAGTTCCGTCTATCTTTATTGAGCCGTCTTGTATGTCGTAGAACCTGCTGAGTATGTTTATCATAGTCGTCTTCCCGGCTCCCGTAGGCCCTACGAGGGCGACGATCTCCCCGGGTTTAGCGTGGAATCTAATGTCTTTGAGGATCGGCGTCTTGCTGTCGTAGCTGAAGTCAACGTCCTCGAAGACAACGTCTCCCTGTATCTCCTTGAGTGGTTTTGCGTCGGGTTTGTCGTTGATCTCGGGTGTTGTGTCTATGATCTCGAATACTCGCTCCGCGCCGGCGAGGGCGGATTGGATGCTGGTGTAGAGGTCGGCGAGTTGGCGAAGGGGTTGGACAAAGTTCCGGGAGTAGTTGATGAATGTGACGACCAAACCGACTGTGGTGGCTCCTGTAATCACTAGCCACCCCCCGATTCCTGAGACGACTGCAATACCTATGTAACTCATGACGTTAACAAGTGGCATAATTATGAAACCCCAGCTCATTGCCTTCGTCGCCGCCTGCCTGTAGGCTTTGTTGTCTTTGTCGAAGTCGGCGAGTATGGCGTCCTGTCTGCTGAAGGCTTGGACGACGCGCTCACCGCTTATTATCTCCTCCATTCGCCCATTGAGGCGGCCCATCGATGACTGAAGGCCGCGGAACCCGCCCATGGTCCTCCGCCCAATAACGAGGGTAACAAGGAGCATGAACGGGATGACGGCCAGGTTCCCTAAAGCCATCCAAAGGTTAAGAGTGAACATGGCGATGAGTATCCCGGCGAGGCCGAGGACGCTGCTTATGATCTGTGTTATGTTCATGCTGAGGGCTTGGTTGATGGCATCGATATCATAAGTGAGTCTACTCATCAAGTCACCCTGGCTCCTTTTATCGAAAAAGCTTAGGCTCAGAGTCTGCATGTGCTCGAATAGGTCCTTTCGTATCTGCCGGAGGGCCCGTTGGCTTATCGTCGCCATTATCCAGCCCTGGGCTGCCTGCAGCGCCCAGCCACCTAGGTAGATGCCTAGGAGGATCAGGGTCATGCGGGTCAGACCTGCCACGTCTCCCTTCAGAATGTACTGATCTATTATGATCCCTATTAGATAGGGGCCGAGGAGCTGAAAGAAAGAGGCAGCGACTATGCTCGCAACTACCATGACGAGCTGCATCTTGTATGCCAACATGTAGCTAGCGAGCCTGACTATCGTCTCCCGTGGATTCTTAGCGTGCTCTATTCCTCTAGCCATGCCTCCGCCGGGGCCTCCACCTCCGGGGCCACGTGGGCCGCCACCCATAGGTCCGTGGCCACTCACAGCCTGATACCTCCACCAAGCTGCGAGTCGAATATCTCGCGATATATCGGGCTCGTCTCCATCAGCTCCCTGTGGTTGCCCTCGCCGGCGATCCTACCCCGGTCTAGTACGAGTATCTTGTCAGCCTTGAGAACGCTGCTTATCCTCTGCGCGATTATGAAGCTAGTTCGACCCTTCATCACAGTAGCGAGAGCCTCCTGGATGAGGGCTTCAGTCTCCACGTCAACACTGCTTGTGGAGTCGTCGAGGATGAGTATCTTAGGTTTAACCAAGATAGCGCGGGCTATGCTCACGCGTTGCTTCTGACCTCCGCTTAGGCCAACGCCGCGCTGCCCAACCTCTGTGTCGTATCCTTTCGGGAAGCTAGTGATGAAGTCGTGTGCCTGGGCAGCCTTTGCAGCTTCGATGACCTCCTCATCTGTAGCATCGGGTTTTCCATATCTTATGTTGTCTCGGATCGTACCGCTGAAAAGCACGGGCTCTTGGAGCGCGATGCCTATTTGTACTCGTAAGGATTCTAGGGTAACGTCACGCACATCGACGCCGTCTACGGTTATTCTGCCGGTGTTGACGTCATAGAATCTGGGGATGAGATTAATGAGAGTGGATTTGCCGCTGCCCGTGGCTCCGAGTAGCGCGACGACCTGCCCTGGCATGGTGGTGAAACTGACGTGGTTTAGCACCGGCTCGCTGCAATCCTGCCCGTAACTGAAGCAGACATCCTCGAAGGTGACGCGTCCCGTGATGTCCCCGAGATGCTTCGCGTCTGGCCTATTTTGTACCATTGGAACCGAGTCGAGGACCTCGTAGATCCTGTTCCCAGAAGCTATCGCCGCTGAGAACTGGCTAGCCATAATCGAGAGGAAGATGAGGGGGAACATGCTGCTGAGGAGGTAGTTTGAGAAGGCGAGGATCTCACCGACCGTAAACTTTCCCTGAATAGCTTGGAGACCACCTAAGTAGAGGACGCTCAGGACCCCCAAGTTGATTAGGACGAAGAGGGCGGGCATCAGGAACATCATGAAGCGGTTGACCTTCATAGCCTGGTTCATGAGGGCGTCGTTCGCTGCGCCGAATCTCTCAGCCTCGTGCCTCTGCCGTACGAAGGCCTTGACGACACGGACGCCTGAGAGGTTCTCCTGTAGCACCGAATTGAGTCTGTCCAGTTTCGTTTGGACCTGTGTGAACATTGGCTGCCCTTTCCATACGAAGAGTCCGGAGAATACGAGCGTCAAGGGCATTATGAGGAGGGTTACTCCAGCGAGCTCTGCGTTTATGCTGTACATTATTAGTACACTGCCGACGATCATCAGAGGGGCTCTTATGAACATGCGTAGCCCCATCATCACCATCATTTGGACTATGTTGATGTCGCTCGTCAGTCGGATTATTAGTTGACCAGTCTGAAACTTGTCTAAATTACCGAAGCTAAAGCCCTGTATCCTGCGGAAGACGGCGCTTCGGACATCCGCGGCAAAGCCCTGTGCCGCGCGTACTGATAAGAAGGTGTTGCCAATGGCCATGCCAGCGTCCATAAATGCTATAACAACCATCAGGAGCGCCGTCGTGCCAATCAAGTATAGGTCCTTGTTAGGGATGCCTTTGTCTATGATACTCTGTAAGAGCTTAGGTATCTGGAGCTCAGCTAAAACTGATACAGCGAGCATCAAAATAGATAATGTCGCCGGTTTCCAGTATGGCTTAAGGTAGGATAATATTCGAACTATCGGGTTAGTCGTACTCATTCCTCCGTTTTCTTAGATTGAATAAAGTTGATTTTATCTCATTCACTGCTTCTTCACTTCATTAATTTTGGGCAGTATTATGCGGATGTTCTCCAGTGAGGTGTAGAGGGTGTTCATCTCCTCCTCGGAGAGGGTCGAGAGCTTCGCCCTTATCTTCTCCCGCGCCTCCATCCAGCAATTTTGCATGTAGATCTCGCCTTCTAAGGTGAGGCTAACCTCTACGACGCGGCGGTCCTTCGCGTTTTGCCTCCTATCGACCCATCCCTCCACGATCAGTTTGTCAATGATAGAAGTCATGTTGGGCTTGGATATACCAAGCCAGATCCCTATCCTGGACATAGGCAGGGGACTATGCCTCATGAGCATCCTCATGACCTTGAAATCAGAGCTCATTGGGTTATGACTCAGGTTATCAATATTCAACACAGTGCGGTGGAAGAGTGGTATAACGTTAAAGATGTCATCTAGCATCTCGTCCATCTTTGTACGCACCGAGGAGTCACCCATTTTTCGTTCACTGAATAAACAGTTCAGCAATAGAACTGTTATATAAACGTACCTTCCCCCAACGACGGTGAGATTAAAAGCTACCCAATCCACATCAACAGAGTAAGGTGTGATGTATGAAGATAATCGCGATACAGTCCAGCCCGAACACTGACGGCTTGACGGCTAAGACGGCGAAGATGGTACTCCGAGGCGCTGAATCGGAGGGAGCCACAGTCGAGCTTGTGAACCTGAATGAGACCATAATAAAGCCCTGCATAGCCTGCGATGGAGGCTGGGGAAAATGCCGCAGAGAGGGAATCTGCATCATAGAGGACGAGTTCCAATCTCTCCGCGACAAGATACACACAGCGGACGCCACCGTATTCGCAACCCCCGTCTACTGGGGAGACCTGAGCGAGTCCGCCAAGCTCTTTCTTGATAGACTCCGCCGCTGCGAAGTAAAGGGAGAGTTCAAAACCCTCAACGGCAAGATCGCCCTCGGCATAGCATCTGCCGGAGGTTCCGGCAACGGGTGCGTTAAAGCCCTCCTCCACCTCGAAGATTACATCAGGCGCGTAGGCTTCACCGTCTTCGACCTCGTCACCGTGACCCAGACCTCTAAGGAGCATAAGTTAGAGATGCTTGAGAAGGCGGGGCATAGGCTAGCGAAGATGAAGTAATTGCCGCGCGTGATCTGAACTCAATTATAAACAAACATGATATTAATGGTAAGAAAATATCGGATTCATATCGTCTAAATGATCCTAAATCGTGTATTTCGCGCGCACGACGATTTTGTAGCCGGGTTTTAGCTTACCCTCCGCTTCAGCGGAGCGGATCATCTCGAGGGCGATCCGGTCCTTGTAGCTTCCACTAGGGTTCAGGTACTCGAGCTTCGTGAAGATATCAGCACCGCTCTTTGGGGCTAATTTTGGGAGTTTGACCATCGGTGTGTTTCCGATTATATCCAGGATGCTGTCTACAGCCTTAGGGGTCATGTGATTGAAGAGTAGTTGCGGGGCTGAAAATGGTTTCCCCTACTTGTTTAACTTCTTAACGAGTCTACCGACTCGCTCACCAAGCTTCCTACAGGCTTCTAAGGCTGAGTCGTTCGGTGAACCAACAGAGGCCGCGCCATAATGGCTGCCGGCCGAGGATCCCTGTATCACCATTCCGTGTACAAGAAGCATCTCGTTCAAGGCAATGATCGTGGTCTCGGCGCCGGTGTGGGTGCCACCCGCGCTCGCGAAGCCGCCTCCAACCATACCATCGAGCTTTCCGTGATACTTTACGGACTCGTCAATGAATCTCTTTATCTTCCAGCTAGGGAGGCCGTAGTAGACCGGCGACCCGAGTATGAGCCCCTGATATTGGGGGATCTCATCCACGGAGACTTCGTCAACATGCTTCAGGACGGATTCTTCACCCACCTTCTTGACGCCGTCCTCGACGGCATGCGCCATCCTCTCAGTGTTCCCAGTGCTCGAGTCATAGACGATAAGAACCTTCATCGGAGTCACCTACGGCAGCTTCTTCGCGGCGTCCTTGACTGCGTAGATACCGTTGACTTCGCCGAAATATAGCATATGGAAGTCCTTGGTTTTATAAAGACCCTTTTCAATACTTGCCTCGAGCTGGCCGGGTTTCATATCGGTCTTGAAGACTGTGGTGCACTCGATATGGATCGGGCACTCCTCGATATATATGGCATCTACGCCGACGCCCTTCTGAGTAGTGAGCTTGCACTCCTTAAACTTGTCCACGTCGCGACCTGATTTCGTGCCACAGTATTCAAGGGCGGCCTCCATACCCTTCGCAGGAACACAGACCGTCCAGCTCTTCGACGCCTCCATGAGCTTGTAGGTATGCCTGCTGTGGCGGACTGCTGTGATGAACATGGGCTTCCCCCACATCGTTCCTAAGAATCCCCATCCAATAGTCATCGCGTTTGGTTTCATTCCTTCCGCCTGGGCTACGAGGAAGAGACCACCACTCTTCAGAGGCTCATTTATCTCCCTAGCATATTTGAACGTGTCAACTTTATCTCTCTGCATCTAAACCACGTGAGATATTGTGCGGGGTCGCGTTATAAGCCTTAAACCCTACCTCGTAGTACTCAACAGAGCATTAATACCGTGAAAGGAATGGTGATGTTCACGTGAATTAATTGTAGAAATTGCATTGTGGATTATCAGGAAAAACTTATAGATCAAATAGGGCATAATTTATAACAATGGACTGGAAAGAGACCGATGAGAGACTCATAAGACGAGGAGAACTCATCC
>CAZIKD010000150.1:0-5789 GCA_964539725.1 uncultured Candidatus Bathyarchaeia archaeon
TCGACCGCGCCAAGGAGGCGCTGGAGTTCCTCTCGGAGCGAGGGATGGTGAAGGAAGCCGAGTACGGAGGGAACAGGGGCTACGTTATCACGGCGAAGGGAGGCGAGTACATCACAGCCCATAGGACCGTGAAGCGGTTTATAGACGAGTAGGCGAAACCGTTTAAGCCTCTCGTACCCGTTTATCCCTGATTCTCATGTCTGTTAAGGCTATTGTTGGTGCGACTCTGATAGACGGGTCGGGTATGAAGCCTCTACCCGACTCAGTCGTCGTTGTGAGGGGGGAGAGGATCGAGGTCGTGGGTAGGCAGGGGGATGTGAAGATCCCAGATGGCGCCGAGGTCATCGAAGCCTCCGGTAGATGGCTTATTCCAGGTCTCATCGACCTCCACGTACACCTCTACTGCAGTGGATTCGTGCCGGTCCCAACTAAGGGGTCGGAGATGGCCTACGCCGGGATGGTAGCCTACAATAATCTTCGTCAAGCGCTTCAAGCTGGCGTGACAACGCTACGCGCCGTTTCAGACAGAGGCCACATAGATGTGGCGATGCGCGACGCCGTCGAGCGTAGGCAGATAATCGGCCCACGTCTATTCGTCGCTGGTGTGGGTATCTGTATGACAGGTGGCCATGGCTCGGGCATCCCCGGGACGATCCACGAAGTCGACAGCCCCTGGGAGGTTCGTAAGGCGGTGCGCGAGGAGGTTAAGGCAGGCGTCGACTTCATCAAGCTCCTTAGCAGCCACCGGACAGATAATAGGGAGTTCACAGCTGAGGAGATCGAGGCTGGGATCGATGAGGCCCACGCTCACGGTAGGAAGTGCGCCATACACGTGGCCAACTTCGTGGGAACGAAGATGGCGGCCGATGCGGGTGTCGACACCATAGAGCACGGGAGCTTCATCGACAAGGAGACCGCCGAGAAGATGGCTTTCAAGCGGATAGTTCTGGTGCCAACGCTTTGGGTAAAGAACCACATACCGGAGAGAACGAAGAAAACGAGAGTTGAACAGGCGAAGACTGGCATCTGGAACCTCTACGGGCGGGACTTGGAGCAGACCGAGGCGTGGTTTGGGGGCTGTGTCGAGCAGCTGCCGAAGACGATGAAGCTGGTTAAGTCGAAGAAGGTGAGGATAGGGACGGGAACGGACAACGTCTTCGGTGACCAGATGTTTGCCATGTTACCTGAGGAGATCGAGTGGATGACCCATTATGGAATGTCAAATATGGAGGCCATCGAATCTGCGACGCGAATAGGGGCGGAGGCGATAGGCGTAGAGAAATCGTTGGGCACTGTGGAGGCGGGCAAGTTTGCCGACATGATCATTGTCTCTGAGGACCCACTCAAGGACATCACCGCGCTGAAGAGGGTCGGTTGGGTTATGAAGGGCGGTGAGATGATCCCGCAGCACCCGGAGTGGAGGCGCCGCCCCATACAAGACCCCCAGGAGACCGTTTGAGAAGGCCACATCCGTCTTCGAGGAATATGCAAGGCACGATCAAATGATACCCAGTCCCCTCGAAACTCTCACTGAGGGTTGGCTCAGACGCAGCTTTTAGCGGAAAGCCTCTCCATCGGGACCTGGCTTAATGTAGGCGGCCTCGTAGGTTCTCCCATTTAGGCTCGCACCAACCGCGCGCACGTCTTCTCTAAGGAAAAGCTAAAACGACTAACCATCATAAAGGGTATTTATATCTAGAAACGTAGCCTCTTCTTCGTAAGATTCTGCGAGGTATTGTCTTGACAGAGGTCGTAGTTGAGATACCCGGGCAGCCCTGGTTCAAGGATAAGCCCTTCCAACTCACCTTTCCCTCAAATTGGAAGGTTCAGCGATGCAAGATGGCATGTGAGGGTCAAAAGGGGCTGGTTAAGGCCCAGATTAGAAAGGCTATAAGGAATCCGCTGGGGACGAAGCCTCTGGCTAAACTAGCAAAGGACCGGAAGGAGGCGGTTATTATCTTCGATGACTCTACTCGCCCAACAAAGACCTTCCAATACGCGCCTATTGTGCTGGAGGAGATCAAAAAGGCGGGGATCAAGGACGACTGCATCCGATTCGTGGTTGCCCCTGGGAGCCACGGTACCTTCGGCCGCCAGTTTTTCGCCAAGAAGCTAGGTGATGACATTCTTGATAGATACCCGGTCTACAACCATAACCCCTATGAGATTTGTAAGCACGTTGGCACGACAAGTTATGGGACACCCGTTTGGGTGAATGCCGAGGTGATGGCTTGCGACCTGAAGATAGGCATCGGGGGCGTCCTCTACCACAGGATGTATGGCTTCAGCGGGGGCGGTAAGATAATCTGCCCCGGAGTATCTGGGATAGAGACAATCCGGCAGAACCACGGCCCTTTGGGAGGCTTCGGCCCAGGTTTGAAGCCTCACGCCTCCACTGGCTACCTTGTCAACGACGGTAATATAATCCGCCTCGACGCGGAGGAGGCCGCACGAATCGCCGGTCTCGACTTCAAGGTCGACTCCGTGCTTAATCTTCGACGTGATCCCGTTGAAACCTACGCCGGTGACTTTGTCCAGACCCAGAGGAGGGCCTCCGAGGGCGTCATCCGCTGGCACAGGACCGAGTCCCCTCAGGATGTAGACGTGGTAGTCGTCAATAGCTACATGCGCGCTAACGAGCCCTATCTCGGCCTCTGGCCCGCACAGGAGTCCGTGAAGCAGGACGGCTCCGTCGTCCTAATCTGCAACGACCCGGATGGTGACATTAACCACTGGATATTCAACCACCACGGTAAGTATATCGGCGCGAGCCTCTGGAGTGGTAAGGCGCGGAACCTTAGCCGGGGTGCTCGCCTTATAGTCTACAGCCTCTACAAGCAGAGGAGCCTCGAGGACCGCCTCGGTGCACCGGGCACAGTGACGTGGTGTAAGAAGTGGGAGGAGGTCATAGAGGAGCTGAAGAAGTTTCACAAGGGGAGCCCTAGGGTCGCCGTCCTGCCAGACGGTACCAGTGGAATACCGGATTCCTACCTCTCTAAGATCAAGAGATAACAACTCTTTATGGGGCCTGTCTCCCCAGTGAACACGAGTGGGTCTTGCGCCGGGTTTTACTCCATTTTCCCCTTTAATCTCCCTTCAGATGGTTATCGTGTCTATCTTTAATGCCGTTAAGTATATTTACACCGTTAAACAGTGTGCCCAAACATGAAGTCCCCCGGCATCGCGCACGCGTCGTCCTCCTCCTCAAGCTTTGCAGGGCATGCGCCGCCGATCGATCAGAGGGCTTTATATGCCGGCTCTATAGAGATGCGATGCTTAGCCTCATTGGAGTCGGGGGCTGCTCATGATCACTCAAACTAGCCTAGGAAAGATGATACGAGGTGAATGACGAAGTAATGGCTAACCAAGAAAACCCGCAGTACCCGGGTGGCCTCACACCTGAGCTCGAGGAGCAGATCATCGAGATAAGTACAAGGAATCTCGTCGCCTTCTACGCCGACGACTTACATCACATCGAGACGAGGCGACTCACCGAGACTATCCCGCCGGGCGTGCTCAGGCAACTTAGGCTCCTCGGCATAATCAACTCTCGGCGCACTCATAGGAATGGCAAGGTCCTATATCTGACCCCGAAGGGCGTAAGCATCCTCCGCGCAGTCACCGTGGGTGAATATTAGGCACAATTATTTAGATGCAAGGCGGCCCCAATAGACCTGCCATGGTCAAGAAGGCGATCCAGATAGACGAGAAGGATAACGTCGCCACCACAACGGAAGAAGTCGACACAGGGGAGCAAGTTGAGGTCATTAGCCCAGATGGGAAAGTCATACTGAGACCAAAAGTTACTGAACCCATCCCGTTTGGCCACAAGCTCGCCATCAAGCCCATCAAGAATAGTGATAACATAGTGAAATACGGCGAGGTCATTGGAGTCTCCACCCAGCCTATCAAAGCGGGTGCATGGGTTAACACCCACAACGTCGGCAGCGCGCGTATGCCCACGAAAGGTAAGGAGGAGGGGATACTGTGACCCAGCTCATGGGCTACAGGCGCTTCGATGGCAGCGTCGGCGTACGCAACCACCTCCTCGTCCTCGCCCCTATCGACTGCAGCTACGAGCCGGCGAAGAAGATCGCAGCCCAGGTCGATGGAGCCATCGCTGTCACCCAGTATCACGGATGTGGAAAAGATCCCGTTCTCGTCCACAACCTCGTGGGGACTGGTCTCAACCCGAATGTCGCAGCTATATTAGTCCTCGGGCTAGGGTGCGAGACCCTTACCGTTGACACCGTGGCCGATGGCTTAAGGCCGAGCGGGAAACCCGTGGAGACACTCGTTATACAGCAGGAAGGCGGCACGCTCAAGACTCAGGAAAAGGCCGTCCGCATACTACAGCGTTGGGCGCAGGAGGTGGCTCAGCTCAAGCCGGAACCCTTCCCCCTCTCCAAGCTCACAATCGCCGTCGAGTGCGGCGGCAGCGACGCCACGAGCGGCTTGGCGGCCAACCCCGCGGTCGGCGTCGCCTGCGATAGACTCATCGACGAGGGCGGCACAGTCATCTTCAGCGAGCCCCAGGAGATGATAGGTACACAACACATCCTCGCCCGCCGAGCTGCAAACAATCGCGTCGCCTCAGATATTTACACAATGATCGATCAGGACGAGGAGCGCCTCAAGGCGATCGGCGTGGATAGCCGCTGGATGAGCGCCGGGAACATCGGCGGCGGCCTCACTACTATCGAGGAGAAGAGCCTTGGCGCCATCCGTAAGGGGGGCACGCGTCCAATCCAAGGTGTTCTCCAAAACAACTGGGACCGATTCGACCGCCCTGACGGCCCAGGCCTCTGGCTACAGGACGGAACCGGCTGGGATGTCCCGAGCGTAACCCATATGGTCGCGGCGGGAGCGCAGATAGTATGCTTCACCAGCGGGCAGGGGAGCACTACAGGCCATGCCATTGCGCCCGTCATCAAGATCACGGGTAACCCCGTGACTTACAAGCAGATGGAAGACAACATGGATATAAACGCTGGCACAATCCTCGACGGCTCCGAGAGCTTAAACAGCGTAGGCCAACGCATCTACGAGACGATAATCGACACCGCTAACGGAAAGAAGACCAAGGCGGAGGCCTTAGGATACCGCGACTACATAGTGTTCTGCAGGAGCCGGGCAGCTGAGCATCTACTCGGCCACTGCTAAGTATGCGCGCGCACCCTCATTCCTTTTTCTGTTCATTTTTCTCTGGTTCCTTATCGTGACGCATCACTTTGAGATACTCTACCCCTTCCAGATAAGAGACGGTGTCTTTCCAGTCCTGGCTCGGCCGCTCTTGATATTGGCTGCTCTTTTTGTTTCCCCTGATTCGAATATAGATAAGAGGTAGAAGGATAATCGAGCTGAATATTAAGACAGTCTCAACTATGCCTATTAGGTCCATCGTCTTACAATATTCTGAAGCTCAATATACGTGTTATCCCGGGAAAAGCTTGGATTTTATTATGAAACATCACATCGCGCACGCATTTTCTAGGAAAATGGACGTGTTAGATGATTTTACTCAATTATTTTTCTACCGAACATAGTTCTGGAGTCTTACGTCGTGGCACAGATAACTAGCCTAAGGCTTACATCACATATCTATCTCGACGTGTATAGCTCACGCTGGGGAGAGCGCTTTGCAGACTCGGAGTGGGTCGGATGGTGAGGATATGCAGATGGTGATGGATCTGCTATCACAATGCAAGCGTGAATGCAAGATAGAGGTGGGTTGTATGATCTGCCTCTCCGAGAAGTTATCGGTGCTAAGAATTAAAATCAAATGAATA
>CAZIKD010000151.1:0-5744 GCA_964539725.1 uncultured Candidatus Bathyarchaeia archaeon
TCCATAGAAAAGCGTGTTATCTAGTTTCATTTTTCTCCGAGCCATCTGGAGATTCGTCATATAGTAGACCGCTGCTACACATACTCCCAAAGCTCCAGCCATGTAGGACACCGACTGGAGCAAAGCTAGATCAACCATCATCAATCACTGGATATGAGTTAGCGTGAAGTGAGGATAAAATTATAGAGTTGATAGAAAAAGTGATGCGAGTTACTTGTGAGCCCATGAGCCCAGTTTATCTACCATGACCATCTTAAACGAGCCGTCGACCACGCTGTCAAAGTATGCTGCGAGGAGGGGAGCGAAATCCTTGTCAGCCATAATCCGTCCATTCCACTTCTGATAATCCTCGAAGCTGTCGAACTCAGTGAACTCAATCATCCCACCAAAGGTGCCGAATGATTGCTGGTAAACGGTCCAACTCTTCAGCTCCTTGAACAGGTCGGGCCTCTTCTTGGTTAGGTCCTGAAACATCTTGGGACATGGGAAATTCATGACCTTGTCTGCCTTTAGGGTGAAGGTCTCAATCACAAACATTAATCATCGCCTCGATATTAGTTTTGGATTCATTCATCTATCGTTGACTGCAGAATCCAGGTGTTGTTTCATTTACTTGATATTTATAATTATTGAAGCAGACAATCGAGCTAATAACCACTTCAATTAAGTGGAAATATGCGCTCGTAACCCTAGAACCAATCCCATTTTAGATCATACTTTTCCGCAATCTTCTTGAAAACGTCATACTTCTCATAATCAAAAGACACGACACGCTTCGGAACCACAGATACGATAACGCAATCCACGACGCTCAGATACTCTCTACTAACCGTCTCGAGCTTATCAGCGGGGGTCATGTGTTCAAACGTCTTCATAACCATAGGCAGGACGTTATCTCGGCTTATGCTGGCCTCTCCATAGATGAGGGCACCCCTTATAGGCTTCTTCGTGTCTATCAAAAGGGTGACTTGGTTGTTCCTCTTGATGTTTCGGTTCTTCCTAGTCGAGGCGTGAGAGACTATCTCTATTTTCCCATCTATGTAAAAGTAGCCGACTGGCGCAGCGTGTATTGAGCCATCTCTGTTATGGGTGCAGAGGGTTGCGGAGCCCGTGTTGGCGAGGAATGTCTCAAGCTCCTCTGCTGTTAGAGGAGGGAATTGATTGGGGTAAGACATCTGCTTTCAATCATCTCCTATTGTCTCGTTGAGCATTGGGGACTATCTTAGTATCAGGTGGGACTCAGGATAAGGCTATTGAGGGCCTCAAGTACGTGTGAAATTTTTATCATCAGCGACCGAGGCTAACGCGTCATCCATGCTCCTAAGCTTATGACCGTACCTATACCCACGCTCCTCCTCATATAACCGACTAAACTCATTATACAGAAACTCGAAACCAGCATACATCTTCGACTCACCCGTCCTCCTGCCAAACTCCTTGAGACTTGGTCCATACTTCTCCCAGTACATGATCGGGGCCCATCCTTGCAATAATAAGCGGTAAAGCATCTTGGCGTCCACCAGCCTATTCTCGAGCAGCACACCGATCCCTGCCAATGTGTCCATGACGTGTGTTAGTCTGCTAATCTTCTCGGGTTTTGAGCCATACTTGGTTACGTACTCCTCGTAGGTGTCCCACTTCCAATCCCAGAGGGTTTCCGTCCAATCCTCCAGGAAGTCTTTGTTATTGACTTTGTCCCATATCTGCATGAGTAGTTGGGCTTGTCGCGTCTCGAGGTTCTGCTGCTGGGCTTTGAGGGTGAGTTCCTGTGCCTTGGCAGATTGCTCAAGTGCTTTTAATGTCAATTCTTGATTCTTCTGGCTTATCCTGAGGTTCAAAACGTAGAAGATAGCCGCTATGCATACTCCTGATGCTCCAGCGATGTAGCTCACAGACTGGAGCAAAGCTAGATCAACCATTAATCATCACTGGTATTGGGTTAGCGTGAAGTGAGGATAAGATTATTGACGAAGATCACTGTGTTAGAGATATTTATGGTGGATGACACACCTGACAAGGGATATATCCAGCATTTCTTGCTTCAGTGCTTGAGCTAAACACCCTAAGATTTTCAGAGTGAATCTGCAGAGCCCAATAACAAGAAGGATAATGGTACTTGTTTGAGTTAGTACTCCCCCAGAATGGACCATTAGCTGCAGGTTGACCCGAAGTTACCGTAACACTGTGACTCGCTGTACTGGAGTGATTATCGGCATCCCGAACTGTTAAAGTGACAATATATGTTCCACCAGTACTGAAAGCATGAGACGGATTCCTAGAAGTGGAAGTCTGTGAATCCCCATAAGACCAAGACCAAGAAATTACTCCGACATCATCCTGTGACGTATCAGTGAATGTCACTGTAAGCCCATTTACGGAATACGTGAATCCAGCCGTTAATTGAACAGCATTGATCGGTTCACTCTTGCTTGATACGGTTTGGCTCCAGATCCTATTGAACTCCGAGATGTATTGACCAGCGATGTCTGTGCTTCTCAAAATGATGAGGTTCTCATAGTTGCTATCTTCGGCAGTGCTACTCCAATTATAGCTACCCGTAGCCACCACAGAGTCGTCAACTATCATCACCTTGTGGTGCATCGTTCCAGCGTAGTTGTCAGATCTTATGTCGATACCTGCATCCAGTAGCCTCTGATAATCCGATTCAGATCCCCCTAAGCCGTATTCGTCAACTACTATGTCGATGTCGATTCCACGATTCTTCGCAGCGATAAGAGAGTCAGCTAACTGATCCTGTGTTATGAAGTATACCATCAGCTTGATAGTGTCATTAGCTTTACCGATCCACTGCCTCAGGAGAGTTGAAGTGTCCTGAGTCCTTGAGAAGCTTACAGCTAATAGCTGGTAATCGCTTTGGCTAGCAGTTATCTGGCTGATTTGTTGGTTGAGGCTGGCTATCTGTGTGTTTTTTGTCGCTATTTGGGTGTTTAGATCATTGAGCTGTTGTTGGAAAGAAGTCTTGTCTGATGTAAGTGAGTTGATTTGAGTCTGTAGTGTTGATGTCTGTTTTTGTAGGTTTGATTTTTCACTGGTAAGTGAATTAATTAGTAATTGGAGATCAGATATTTTGTCGGCTTCTGTCTTGTAGACGTTGAGTTGACCTTGCAAGTAGGATTGTTGGCTTTGTGTTGCTGTGTAGGTGACTCCAGTTCCTACTAGCAAACTAATGATAATTCCTGAGAGAAGCCGTATGTCCATGAATATATATTTATTTTCAGTCCTTAATTTCACTTGCGTAACAGTATTATTGAATGTCTAATGCAATTATTTCATTTAATCTGAATCTTAGGATAGCTTTTCTTAATACTTTCTAGTAGTCTCTGATTAACGAGCTGTGCTTGTTTTGGCACAGCCTCATTAATTATCTTGCACCAAGCCTTGTAGAACCTCTCAACAGTCCAAATGGGTGAATTAATGTCTGAGTTACCTAAATCCAACTTAGCTTGATAATGAGCTAGAACTTTATCATATTCATCCGCACTCAGAGGAGTAAGGGCATAAATCAACGACTCATAGAGGTTATCACTATGAGCTAAGGTTTCGTGCTCCGGATCAAAATCAGAGAGTGCCGAGTCAAAGCCAGAGGGCAGTATGTGCCTATTTTTATGCCGTCTCAAGCTCTGCAAACTAGGACATTTGATTCCACTCTTTGCGAATAAAGATTTTACAACACCGTAAACATCAAGTAGAGTATATTTGTCATCGTTTAACATTTTATTTAGGAGTTGAATGTAGGGGCTTGAGCATATCCGGCAACGACTTTCCACTACCTCACTCATCGGGATTTTCCTCTACCTCTCCCTTGAGCATCTCAGAGGCAACGTCGCGCGCGCGACCTTGGGTTGAAGGTGAGCTCGGTTAACTGCTCTTTAAGTAGAAAGCTCACCGACCCAGACCATCGCGCTTTTAAAATTTGCAAGGATGAGTTCACCGCTATGCTAGAGCTCACTGAAAGGGTAGGGTCTCCAAACCTCATACTCCAGCCTGGACCTATCTTCGAGAGTAAGAAGAAGAGCCTCGCGACTCTACGCGGGCGTCTGTCAGAGCTCTCCAGCTTGAAGAATGGATACACCCCCTCTGTGAGCCTAGAAGGGCATTCAAACACGGTCATCGAGGAACCGGAGACTGCACTCTCTTTAATTAAGGATTTTTGGCCCAACATTGGATACACATATGATCCGAGCCACTTCGTCATGGGGGACATCTCTCTGAGAAGAACCGAGGTCCTCCTAGATTATACCGTCCATGTTCACGTACGCAACGCCTCCTCAGGAAAAATGCAGGACACTATGGCAGATGGCAAGGTGGATATTGAATGGCTTGTTAGTGCCCTCAAGGCACATAACTTCAAAGAGGCGCTGAGTATTGAATATTTTTGGGATTTCGATTCCAACTTCGAGAACACCCTCGCTCTAAAGAGGCGCTTAATGGAGCTCGATGTAGAAATCTAAAGTACACCGACGCCACTCACGCCTTGTAGACAGTTTTCCCGCCAAGGATGGTCCCAAGTACCTTCGTGTCCCTAATGTTCTCCTCAGGCGCGCACGTATATTCGGAGCGACTGTACCTGTTCGAATTACCTCAAACCCCGGTCGTACTCGTAGGGACCTAGTCTCTCCGTGGGCTTCTTCCATTTACGCACCTTGCTTTGCACCAAGCCCAGTCTCAGGAAACCCTCCATGAACTTCAGTGCAACGGCTGTTGGCTCAATCACTGGAGCTCCAAACTCCCTCTGGAGCCTATCTGCGAAGCCGATATAGCTACCTCCCCCCAATATGATCGCCTCTGCGCCGTCCTGCTCAATTGCCATCTTTGCGGCAGAGACGAATCTCTTCGTCAACGCCTCCTTCCATTCGGTGGAGCCCATCTTGAAGTTAGGTAACTCCTCCTCGAATCCCCCGTGCGCCACGATAGATGCCACCTTCGATTCAAGCCCTACAGTTTTTATGTAGTCCTCCTTGGGCGGCGTCCACTTTGGAGTCGTCGTCAGGACGCTGAACCTGTGGCCAAGCATCGAGGCGGCGTGGTAGGCTGCTTCTCCTATACCGAGGGCTGGCTTGTCGAGTATCTCTTTTAAGGCGTCGAGGCCTGGGTCGGAGAATCCGGCCACTATCACGCCGTCGTAGCTGTTCTTCTTCTCCCAGGCGATTTTCACGGTCTCCACAGCACAGATGGCTGAGTCGAGGTAGGAAAGGATCGTGGGGACATCCAGGCCTTCCCTAGCCTTTGGGTTTGTTGCAAGAATCTCTGTCCCCGGGGCCACGATCTTCCTGCACTCCTCACCCATGTACCTTGTGGCTGCTTCCGATGTGTTCGGGTTCAACAAGAGGATGCGTGACATTGTTACTGTCTCCGAATCACATCCTGCGGACCACGTTCGGCTCTATGGCGTCCCAGTCGATCTCAACGCCAAGCCCTGGCTCGTTTGGAGCGCGTACGCAACCCTCGGAGTCGAGTTTCATCACCGCAGGCTTGATCCCGAAGTTATTCATCTCGGTCACAAGCTCCAGGTAGGTGCAATTCTTTATACCGCAGGCAGCGTGTAGGTTCGCGAGGTTAAGGAGAGAGTAGCTCCCAAAGTGGATCTCGCAGTTCAATCCGAAGGACTCGCAGAGATGGGCGGTCTTTAGGTACCCGGTGAAGCCACCCTTCCAAGCGACGTCACTCCGCACGGCGTCGACTGCACCGCGGACAATGTACTCAGCGGCCATGTGGTGACGCCC
>CAZIKD010000152.1:0-5700 GCA_964539725.1 uncultured Candidatus Bathyarchaeia archaeon
GACGAGGCTGGCCTGCTCGCCTGCACCTGGCCAAACGGAGGAAGACCAAATATTCCCTTCCCCTACAGCCACGAGGTCTGGACGGGTATAGAGTATCAGGTCGCCGCTCACCTCATCTGGGAGGGTCTCGTAGACGAGGGCCTCTCCGTCACCAAGGCGATCCGCGACCGCCACGACGGCATCCGCCGGAACCCCTGGGATGAGTTTGAGTGTGGCCACCACTACGCCCGAAGCATGGCGAGTTGGGGTCTCATCCTCGCCCTAAGCGGCTACTCATGCGACATGGCTGAGAAGAAGATTAGCTTCAGCCCCAGAGTCAATGATAACGACTTCAAGACGTTCTGGAGTACCGGTACAGCATGGGGCACATACACCCAGAAAAGAGATGCAAAGGGTACACTGATCCAGGGCGTCGAGGTAATCCACGGTGCCTTGAAGAACGTCAAGGTCAACGGCGCACCCCAGTAACCTATATAGGCAACCGCAGCAAAGCCACGGGAGACAAGCGTTGTCCTGGGATGCCGAGTACTCCAAGAACAGGCAGATATGGGGCGAAAGACCAAGCGAACTCGCCCTAGAGACGACTAAGAGACTCATCAAGTCCAAGGGCAGGCCTCTCAGGGTCCTCGACGTCGGTTGCGGCTACGGCCGTGATACCGTCCACATCTCCAAGAGCCTCGGCTTCAGGGTCCTCGGCATCGATATATCCGATAAAGCCGTAGAGCTGGCCAGGGAGAACGCCACCAACGCCCTTGCCAGGGAAGCTGAGTTTAGGGTAATGGACTTTCGAGAACTCAACAGCATCTTCGACGTAGTCCTCGTATCCAACCTCTACCACCTACTCGAGCCCCAGGGGAGGCATGACATTGTAACACACGCCGCGAGGCTCCTAATCCCCGGCGGTAGGCTTTTCCTCAACGCCATCTCCACCCGAGACCCTGAGCACTACGGCGTGGGTGTCCCCCTCATCGGGGAGGAGAACACTTGGGTTGACGGTAAGTACATCCACCTCTCCACAGAGGATGAGATGCGCCGCGACTTCGCTGTTCTCACCATTAGGGAGCTATACGAGCACGAGTATGAGGAACCCCATCCTGGGGGTCGCACCCACAATCATAAATCCTGGATTCTAGTCGCTGAGAAGAATTTTTAGTAGATGGTGCGGTCGCCGGGATTCGGACCCGGGTCTGCTGCGTGGCAGGCAGCTATCCTACCAGGCTAGACTACAACCGCGTGCACCACGAAGATGCCGTGGGCTGATATTAATCTCTTACCCCCTTAAGCCCCAGTGGGTTAACTGCCACGTTTTTTGAGGATCATCTCAGCCGCGACCTCGGCAGCGATCCCGCAGACCTTGAGGCAGCCGTCGTCCCCGTGGCCTCCCGAGTTTATGAAGTCCGTCCTCTGCTCAGCGTCGGCGAGATTCCAGCTCCTCCCGTAGATAGCCTGTTGGAGGTCCCTACAAAGGGTTGAGGGGAGGGGCTTCTTCACGGCGTACTCCTTCTCTAGGCGGAGCATGAACTCATTGCCAAGCGTGTAACCATCCGCGATTGTGGATTGGAGCCTAGGTAGATCCACGAGTTTTTCCCTACCCTCCTCGAGACCGAGGGCCATCAGGGCACCGACGAGGGCGCCGCAGGACTCTCCCCTCCTTGCCATTCCGCCGGCGAAGGCCGTGGCAGCCTTAAGACTCTGAACGTCACCGATGTCAAGCCCTTCCTGGAGCGCAGCTAGAACCGCTTGGCTGCAGCCGCTCATATTCTCGTTTGTGTGGGCTTTCGCCCTAATCGCCTTGACCTTCTTCGAATCTACCATGCTTGGGATGGCGACTTTAACCGATTTAAACCCTGATACTGGGTAGCTATTTGATCTTGGGTAGGAGCATCTCAGCCGCGACCTCAGCAGCTATGCCGCATACTTTTAAGCAGCCATTGTCCCCGTGACCGCCGCAGGCGTAAAAGTTGTTCCTCTGCTCAGTGTCGCGGAGGTCGAAGCTTCTTCCATAGATACCCTTCTGGATGTCCCAGCAGAGCGTCGTTTTTAGTGGCTCCTTTAAGCCGAACTCCTTCTCAACGCGACGTTGAAACTCCTTCGCCATCTCATCCCCCTCCGAGCAGGCGGCCGCATAGACGGGGGTATCATTCATCCTTCTACGTCCTTCGACGAGGCCAAGAGCCATCATAGCCCCAATCAAGGCGCCGCAGGTCTCACCCCTCCGAGACACACCGCCACTCAGCACTGTCGCTGCGCTGAACGATTCCTTGTTACCGATGGCGAGCCCTTCTTGTAGAGCCAAGAGTACAGCTTGGCTGCAGCCACTATAGGTGTCATAGAAGTGAGCGCGTCGCCTGATCTCCTTAATGAGTATCTCATCCATGGCATATATTTGGTAGGATCGGATATTAAATCTGGCCATCGATGTGCCCCTATCAACATTTATACCCCGCCTCCTCGCATCCTGGAGGGGAATGATCGGCCTCCACTTAATGCTGGATGGTATAATGCTCGAGCCAGTTACACGGGGGTTGATTCATTCCATACTCTGCGAGCTACCCGGCAGGATAGGGATGAAGATCCTCGCAGGCCCAGTGGTAGTCGCTGGCCATTTCACAAATCCTGGCTGGACCGGTTTCGTGGTCATTGACAAGAGTCACATAGCAATCCACACCTTCACCGATGGTAACCGTATAAGCATCGATGTCTACAGCTGCCAAACCTTTGACGTTAACGAAGTTGAGAAATTCCTCAAAGATAAAATCAGCTTGACGCGGGTCAACAAGATGGCCGTCTCTCGCAGTGAGGCCTAGGTTAGCTCGAAGGCGTCTTCAAGACAAGAGTTGGGGGGACCCTAAGCTAAGGTTTATCTTTATTGTTACCCACGCCCATAATGATGTGCTCATGAGTAAGAAAGACGCTAAAATGACGGAGAAGTTCAAGGCACTGTCCACAGTCGAGAACGATTACGCGGTGAAACTCGAAGGCGAGGTCCGCGGCTATGGGAACGAAGTCCTCCGAGACATAATCGGATCGATAGCGGTAGATAGCAAGAAGCACGCCGGCCTTTTCAAGGCATGCGCCGCCATAACAGCTGGTGAGAGCCTAAGCATCACCGAGGACGAGTATAACGAGCTTGTTGAGAGTCTTCATAAGCATGAGGTCGTAGAGGGGAACATGATAAAGATCGTCGACGATATTCTCACCAAGACGAAGGATGATCGCATCAGGATGATGCTTAACCACATAAAGAGTGATGAGATCAGACACCACCTCCTAATCAGAAACCTGACGAAGATGGTTGTGAAGAGAGAAGTCACCTTAGAGAAGGATGTATGGAACCAACTATTCAGGGACGCCTTGACTCACGGACACGCCCCCCCAGGCCAGTGGGAGGAGCCCGAGTAACCACATATGCTTAACAAATCGAACGGATAATTAGGCACTGAAATAGTAAATAGAGTAAAAATATCCCCCTTTTTCCATAAAGGGGATTTTTTTATAGCAAAAACTTTTTTGGGCACCTTCTAAGGGTTAAATTTAAATAAACTCCCTCGCTGATTAACTATTGCTTGAAATCAGCCTCCGAAAAAGATGTTACTCAATAATGACGATTATCTGCGCGTGGAAGCTGGGTACAATAGCAAAGGGTTAGAGATCAGGTTTAACGGGGGAGTTTACAGGGTCGAATACCCAGCGAAAGTCTGGGGTTCTCTTGATGATGACGCGAAAAGGCTAATCATCGATCACGTCGCTTTCATGTCGACAAACTACCTCCCGCTTGTACTAAAGAAGAGAGGTATAGTCTATAGCACACGGCAACCCATGCTCGAGAGCTTTGCCTTTAAGAGCACTATCTATGACCTCCCCAGCAGTGCTCTCCTCGACGGTTATCAGACTGTAGATTATATACGCAGATACTACAACACGGACTTCATCTTCGAAGGAGGGGAGACGGTGGTTTGGGGGGATGGATATGAACCCCTGGACAAGGCGATCATCAGCTTCACCAGCGGCAAGGAGAGTTTACTAACCTTAGCTGTCTGTTTAGAGCTCGGGATAGAGCCGATACTAATTAACGTGGTCGAGCCCAGCAACATCTACGAGGAGAAGCATAGGCGGAAGCTCCTCAAGAAAATCGAAGCGGAGTTCGGGGTAGAGTGTCACATGCTACGCCATGAACCCGGGGTGTTCCATGACGGTCGCAAGATGGGGTACAAGCCCTCAAGTCTGGGCTGGGGGAGCCAACTCCTCTACTACCTCTTCCTATTCCTCCCCTTCTTGCTTAGGAACAGGGCCCGTTACGTCTTCTATGGTAACGAGAACAGCTGCGACAAGGAGGCTCCCCATACTGAGGGTTTCCGCACGAACTATTGCTTCGATCAAAGTAGTGGCTGGACACAGCAACTTGACAGCGTCGCGAGGATACTTACAAAGGGTTCCGCGAGGGTCGGTAGCCTTGTAGGCCCACTAAATGAGATTGCTGTGACAAAGGTTCTCCACGAAAGATTTCCAAGCTTGGCAAAGTACCAGATGAGCTGCTTCTGTGAGGACCCTACCGCGGAGGAGCACAGATGGTGCTGCGCCTGTAGCAAGTGTGCTAGGACTAACGCCTTCATCAGGGGATTAGGCTACGACCCAGGTAGGGTGGGGTTCTGGAAGGACATGTTCACCGAGGAGCACGCGGGTTATTTCTCAGCGCTGAACGGAGCTCAGACATTCGGCTTCGACCGTTCAGGGCTAGGGAGGGAAGAGCAAGAGCTCGCCCTCTATCTGGCGGCGCAGAGGGAACCAGGGAACAGGTTCCTTCAGGGGTACATGAAGACCTCAATTTACAACGGGGTCTCAGGGGAGGGCGGGGCCGGGAACGAGAGATTCCGTAGGGACTATGAGTCCTACATGACACCTCAGCCATATCCAGCAATTCCAAATGAACTTAGCGACCGAGTATATTCTCTATACAACCATATTTTAAGAGAAAATAGGTAATTACTCGCATGTGTTTACTAGACGATAAATTTAATCTCATCCGAAAAACTATTCTTATTTTAAATTAGGTTAAATTAGCAGTTTTAACAATGTTTTTAAATAGCTGATGTTAAAAAAAAGTGGATATGTCCGAGGATAAGAAGTACAAGTACCATACGGTTAACCTCCCAGAGAACTTGACGTTGAAGATTGAGGAGGTTATTGATAGTGGTAAACACGGTTATACCAGCGTTCCCGACTTCGTAAAGTCCGCTGTGCGTCGTTATCTCCGAGAATTAGGTTATCTCTCATAGATCTAACGTGGTTGGGTGCACTGAAATCGTGAACCACCCCCCTCTGAAGAGGTGGGCTTCCTGATTCACTGATACGACTTGCTCAGCTCCACTGAGTTGGGTAGCGGTCACCTCTCCATCAGGCGCATATTCGGCTCGTCCCAAGCCTATCTCAAGTCCACGCTTGAGTATGTTCTTCTCTCTCATACATCGGTGGGGAAGTAGGATGAAAGTGGATCCGCTTGTCGGGGAACGGATTCTCTGTGGGTTCAATTCATCCAATGAATAAAGTCATGGGCTTTCTTGAATCCTTATCGTAAATGCGTTTATTACTCGAGAATGAATATTCTAAATGCCTGTTCTACTCTATGGTTTTATTTGGTACATTGCTGTTATCGAATCTCGTGATGGGTGTCCTGATAAACGTTTTAGGCTTAGGGGAGAA
>CAZIKD010000153.1:0-5684 GCA_964539725.1 uncultured Candidatus Bathyarchaeia archaeon
GTCTCGACGGCGGCCTCCATCTTCCCCTTCTTCTTCATTGAGGCACTCTGGTCGACGAGGACGCCGAAGTGGACCTCGGTGGCATGGCGGCTCTCATGTATGCGGAAGTCGCTGGTCTTCATCTGGCGGATCCCTCCCTCCCGCTCTATTGTAGCCATGAGGCTCCTCTCAATGTTGATGCGGTCGTAGGGGTCCCCGGGCTCGTAGGGGCGGTAGGTTGCGGCGAGCCAGGGGCCGTGGCCGACGTCCTCTACGCGATGGGCACCTAGGCCCTTTCTGGCGAGGTTCATGAGGATTCGGTTGAGGAAACCCCTACCGAGTAACTGGGCGCCCTTGCTGGTGATTACGACGCCCCTGCCCCTGCCGTCGAGGAGACCCTTCTGCTCGAGGTCTCTAAGGGCTTCGTCGAAGTCCTCTTGGCTGACTGCGTGCGGTTCCGCGTTGAGCTGCTCAATCCGTTCCTTGAGCCCCTCCATCTCCCCTGTGAGTTCGATTTCCATGAGGACTTCCTCCTCCCCTTGCCCCTCGAGGAGCTTTTCGACGGCCTTCATCATCATCTGGGCCTTTAGCTGCTCGAGTTGCTCCTCGAGTTCCTCCCGTTTCTTCCGGTTAGCCTGTAGTCGTTCCTCGGTCTTCTTCTTGACCTTCTCCATCATCTCGGAGTCTTGGTCTAGTCCCTTTCCCATCTGCATCTTCACGGCGTCCCGTAGGAGTTCGAGGGTGTTGTCCGCGATGTCGCTGCAGGGGTTGGGGCGCTGCACGGTCACTCCATCCGCTTGGGGGTATAGACTTTCTCGATTTTTATCTCTAAGGTTTTGCCCGCGGTTAAGGCATGGGCAAGGAGCTCGAGGGCACTCCATCTATAGTCGCGCAGGGTCTCGGGGTCCACCGCCTCGGGGCTGTCCCTGATGAGGTCACCTAGGCCGCTGACGAGGCTCGGGCTCTCCCAGGGCTGGTTCTCCTCCATGAAGCGGACGACGCGGTACGCAGCCTCGTTATCCTGGAGGTTATCGAGTAAGTCGCCACCAGAGATAGCGGCATTAATCTCACCTGCTAGTTGTCTAGGGTCTACGTCTACACCTTTGAGTATGGCTACGCCTACGTCGCGGGCTGCGTACCAGAGGACATCTTCGACGACCTCATCATTCTTCACCATGAAGGCGGCGGGGCTATCGTCGAAGCCTATGAGTTCGGCGCGGAGTCTTATCCTGCCCCTGAGGGCGAGCTTGAGCCCTTCTGATGCCTCCCTGAGGCCGGCGACCCTTCTACCCAATCGCTCCGTGGAGCTTAGGGTGTGGTCAAGGCTCTTAATGGAGCCTCGTATGCTGCTGCCCCTATCTATGTGGGGGCAGTCACGAGTATAGCGAACGGTCTTCTCGACAGAGTCGACGATCCACCAAGGGGCTACTGCGCGTCTGCGGAGCTGCTCCGGCTTTGTGTATATCGGCTCCTCAGTCGTCGTCTTTTCCCTTTCGAGGAAGAACTCATCGCGGACCCTGAATCCCTCTTTAAGCATGATCTCGCGTTCTATGTCCTCCTCAGGGAGGGTCATCGGGATTAGTTCTAGCCTGTCGAGGAGGGGCTCGGGGACCCTGTTGACGTGGCTGAAACCGGTTGGGTTGCCGGTGGCGACGAAGAATATGTCGATTGGTCGGACCCAGTTGTACTCCTCAAGGATGACCTTTCCCTCCTGAAGCATGGGGTGAAAGAGGACCTGAACCTTAGTGGGTATGGCGGGGAGCTCGTCGACGCAAACGACACCGCGGTTGCCCCTGAGGACTCCGGTGCCTATGAAGGCGCGGGGGTCCGTCGGACTCTCGCCCTTTACTATGGCCTGGATATCCTTGACTCCGAGTATCTTCGCCTCATTCGTGTACTCATTGCCCTGTATCCTACTATAGCGTTGGATGCCTGAGATCATCTCGATTTCGGGTTCTTCTTCTCCCTGGCAGCTGGGGCACTTCCACTCCTCGGGCCACTTGGGGTCACAGTTGTAGGGACAGCCCTTGACCTTGGGGACGGGCGGTAGGAGTTTGGCGAGGCTCTCGGCGAGGCGGGTCTTGCCGGTGCCCTCTCTGCTTACGAGATAGGGGTAGCTGCCGCTGAGGACGGCTCTTATCACGTCTGATTTGGTCCCTTCCCTGCCCTCGATGTCTGGGAGGGGGTCCTCGCCGTCGCGGAGCTTCTTCAGCATCATGTAACGTAGCTCGTAGGCGACTGGCATTGAGTTGTATCGTTCCATGTCGAAGTCCAATGCTGATCCCCGTGTTCTGATACTGTCGAGGTGCCAGCCTTAAAAAGCATCCCGACCACAGATCAATGGGGTGGTTAAGTCTTTTCAACTCGACCACTCGATATCTATTCGACTCATATGCCCAACCGTTATATGGAGATCGATAGGCGCATCCTCGGCGAGGCTTACGGTAGCACAGAGACCCTGGAAAACGTCGTCACGCTCTGCGATGACTACGAATCACGGTGGCCGGGATCTGGTGACGACAAGGCTTCCTGCGAGTACATGGCGGGGAAGCTCGAGGGCTACGGCTTAGAAGACGTCCACCTTGAGAAATTCACAATCCCCGGTTGGATCAGGGGATCCGCTACACTTACAGTACTCGAGCCGAGGCACAAAGAGATACCCTGCATCGCGCTCCCCATGAGCGCCGAGGGCACCCTCGAGGCCGATCTGGTCGACTTTGGAGATGGCCCCCTCGATTCGTATGAGAAGAGGCGGGCGGAGGTCGAGGGTAGGATTATGATGGTGAGCAGCGCCCAACCCGCCAGCATGGCTCGTTACCTTCATAGGAGTGAGAAGTATCAGCGGAGCGTACTCGCTGGCGCGGCAGGGTGGATATTCATGACCCATTATCCCGCCTATGGGCCGCCTACCGGCGGGATCAGCCCAATAATCCCCGGAATCGGCATCAGCTATGAGGACGGCGCCTACCTGTCCCGGGTTCTCAAACGGAGGGGTAGGGTCAAGCTACGCCTCGATGTTAACTGCAAGAACCTCCAAGTTGACACCTGGAATGTCGTCGCGGACCTCCCCGGAGAGATCGAGGGGGAGACCGTCGTCTATGGAGCTCATTATGAGGGGCACGACATCGCTGTGGGTGCGCTCGATGATGCGACTGGCGCAGCAATCGTAATTGAGATCGCACGCATCCTCGCGAAGGAGAAGGCGATGAAGCGGGGTATGAGGGTCCTCCTGTTCGGCGCCGAGGAGATCGGTCTCTACGGAAGCAGGGCGTACGTCCGCGACCACCCGAACGAGGTCGAGGCAACCCGTTTTATGATGAACTTCGACGCTGCGGGCAGATATGGGAAACAGGGCTTCAACCTACATGGGTGGCCACAGCTTGAATCCTTCTTCAGGAAGATCACGGCGACTATCGGCCCCGACATCCCCCTCTGGCAGAGTGTTAGCCCTTACAGTGACCACTGGCCCTTCTTTCTTCGAGGCGTTCCCACCGCGGGGATGGGTGACCCCGAGGAGAACAAGCGCCTCGGAGGTAGGGGCTTCGGTCACACCCACTACGACACCGTCGACAAGGTTAACCTACGCGCCATGCGAGAATGTGCGGCGAATGCAGCCATTGCCGCTGTCAGGATAGCTAATGCTGACGACTGGCCCGTCACACTCCGTCCAAAACCCGAGGTCGAGGCCTACGTACAAGCACAAGGCTTCAAGGAGACCGTCGAGCTGGGCGAGAAACTGAAGACTTACCTCATTAACAATCGTAAAGCCCTCAGGCCAGAGACGAAGGAGTACATAGACCGGCTGACGGGAGGCTGGGACGAAGTAATTTAGTCTCCTATAGACTTGACATTTCTTTCTTAATTAGAAGCTTAACGAGTTTATTAGCTGTCCCTCTCGAGGGTTTGCCCTGCGCCACGGAGCAGGTCCCTGATGGATAGGTGCTGGGGGCAGAGCTCCTCGCAGCGCTTACACCTAGTGCAGTTCTTCGCCCACTGCTCCTGCTTCAGCTTCTCTCTGTACACCGCCTTGACGGAGGAATCCCTATCTTTCATGTAGTACTCGTTAAATAGGGCGAATATCTCGGGGATGGCCACGCCACTAGGGCAGGGCATACAGTATCTACAGCCGGTGCAGCCGATGAAGCCCATCTCCCTATACTTTTCAGCGACCCTGGTCATGAGGTGGAGGTCGTTCTTGGTGAGCTTGCCGACGCCGCTCCTCCCCGCGGCCTTTACATTCTCCTCGACTTGACTCATTGTGCTCATACCGCTTAGTAGAAGACTAACCTCAGGTTGGTTCCAGACCCATTGGAGCGCCCACTCCGCGGGCTTCCACCTGTGATGACCCTCCCCCCAGAGCTTCTTTACTCCCTCAGGTGGGTTGATGGCGAGTCGTCCGCCCGCGATAGGCTCCATTACGACGACGGCGAGCCCCTTCTTCGCGGCGTAGCGCAGCCCGTCTGTCCCCGCCTGATATTTGGTGTCCATGTAGTTGTATTGTATCTGACAGAAAGTCCAGTCGTAGGCGTCTACGATCTCCTTGAAGATGGGGAGGTCGTCGTGGAAGCTAAACCCAAGGTGGCCGATCTTGCCCTCCTCAATTCTCTTCTCTGCCCACCTCAACACTCCAAGATCTCTGATATTCGGCCACCTCTCCTTTCCAAGCCCGTGGAGGAGGTAGAAGTCGATCTTATCGGTCTTTAGCTTCTTCAGTTGCTCATTGAAGTACTTGTCAAAGTCGTCTGCTGTATTGACTAGCCAGCAGGGCATCTTCGTGGCGAGCTTCACCTTCTGGCGATATCCATCCTTAAGCGCCTTACCCACAATAACCTCGCTTTGCCCCTTATGGTAGCCATATGCAGAGTCGACGTAGTTGACTCCGTGGTCAATGGCGTATCTAATCATCTCGATGGCGAGGGTCTCGTCTATCTTCCCAGCGTCACCGTCAATGATGGGTAGCCTCATAGCCCCGAAACCCAGAGCAGAGGGCTGCCATTCCAGCGTGTGTGCGCTTCCGAACTTCCTATAATTCATTTTTAGAGATCACAGAACATAGAAGCCAATGAATAATAGGCTTATAGAGGTTCCTCTGATTATTTCACACTTCGACATCCTAGATATTCGTCTATAATAGGACTCGTTGTGAAACCTTGACGTTATTCGCGCAAGCAAAATCTGAGTATTTAGAGCACCCCTTTTATTGAGTGAGTCAGTTAATCCTTTGCGACTTAAGATGGAGTCTGAGAGATTCGACCGCGTCATAGCAGTCATGGAGAGGAAAGTCCCCGACCGTGTCCCCTGGGCGCTCTGGGGTCACTTCCCCGCCTGCAAATGGCTCAATGGTTACAGCTGGGAGAAAACCACCCGCGACGGAGAAGAGAGTGCTAGGGCTCACATGGCACTCCTCAGGGAGCTCGACTACACGATGGATTTGCTTAAGGTAACACCCTACTTCCGCTTTATGCCGATAGAGTGGGGGAGCAGGTTCGAGTTCGTTAACAACGAGGAGGAGGCCCCAACGAAGGAGGTAGCCGTCAAGGAGACAGGTGACTGGGAGAAACTCTGGGTGCTTGACCCCAAGAAGGAGCTCCGCGAGTATATCCGGTGCACCGAGATACTTGCACGCGACTTGCGCAGGATGCCCTTCATCTACACAATACCTAGCCCCATAATCCAGGCAATGAATGGTGTCAGCACCACCGAGC
>CAZIKD010000154.1:0-2007 GCA_964539725.1 uncultured Candidatus Bathyarchaeia archaeon
AGGCTAAACATGAGTTAAGCGAAGCGGAGAAAGAGATGCTTTAACACAGATACTCACGTGCGGCTTGGAAAAGGCTTCATTCGCGAAATAGAGCTGAAAATGAATTAATGAACACTTATGCGCGCACGCTGTTCTAACGCGTTATCGCGGACATGCGCATGTAGAATCCAGGCAATTATACCGATTCTGATATATTATTAGGCCTATTCTATATAGGCTATTGTTTTTATTGTATTTATAGAGGTTAACTATATTACCCGAACATATGGCGCGCGCTTACTCCTCTAAAGAAGTCACTATCCCCGGAGACTTGCTCCAAGCGCTTAAGGGAAGCCCTTCCTCTAACACAGAGTTTATGACATCATCTGATTCTAAAAAGCTCCAGTGGGTCCACTGGCTCAATGAAGCGAAGAAGCCAGAGACCCGGCTCCGCAGAATCCAGAGAATACTCGACCATCATTCGAAGCCCACTTGAAGCTCTCGCGTCGAATTTGGTCGCGTACGCGAAAATTAGAGGTTTGATGATATTGATTTCGGATTCATAATGCTCATATTTAATATTAATGAGATTTCTCAGCATCACTTTGGTTGACTTAAAGTCTGACTCCACTGGGATCGAGGGATTACCTATGTGGGCAGTTGACCCTGAGGTTTGGAAATTTCTTACCTTTAACCGTTTTAAATTAACAATTATGCTCGATGAAAAGTATAGAAGGTGCAAGACAGATAAACCCTTAATTGTAATCACTAAGTTGGAGGGTGATGATACATTTAACAGAATTTTTTCATTGTAATATAAGATGTTTAACCAACACACGCGCGCCCCTCGTTCTTGTACTATGTGCACGCGGAATATTGCTCATTATGTTGAGCAGTATCTAGGATTATTGCTCAATATCGAGTGCCCGGTTAAATGATTGGAGAAACTAGCGGTGAGGAGAGGGTGAGGTTATATTTGATTTTGACTATATAATAAAATGAGACGGGTATGCTTCCGATTGGGCTTCTAATGCGTGAGCATCGACGGATTGAGCGGATGGTTGAAGGTCTGAGGGGGGAGCGGGAGTCGGTCAGGAGGGGTGTGGTTGATCCTGTCTTCATCGATAACGCCGTCGATTTCTTCCGAACATATGCCGATAGGACGCATCACGGTAAGGAGGAGGACATTCTCTTCAGGGAGCTGGCAAAGAGGGCGCTTTCTGCTGAGTATAAGCGGGTGATGGATGAGCTCGTAGAGGAGCACGTCACGGCGAGGAAGACCGTGAGAAGTCTCCTGGAGGCTAAGAATAGGCTCCTCAAAGGCAACATCGGCTCTTTGAAGGACGTAGAGCAATTATTAGGTCAGTTGATTGAGCTCTATCCAGCCCACATCGAGAAGGAGGATCGGAGGTTCTTCTACCCCGTCATGGACTACTTCTCGCCGGGGGAGAGGGATGTTATGCTTCGGGAGTTCTACGAGTTCGACCGGAACATGATCCACGAGAGGTACGGTGGGTTGGTAGAAAAGATCAGAGCCCAAGCTGATGTCGGGGGCTTGATGAGGTGTACCGTGTGTGGGTATATTTATGATCCTACGAGGGGTGACCCTGAGCACGGCGTAGCTGCTGGGGCCCGGTTCGATGGGCTGCCGGAGGGTTGGGTCTGCCCGATGTGCTTCGCACCAAAGAAGATGTTTGAGAAATTCTCATGACTAGTCTGCGTAGCTGCAAGAAAGGCTATACACTATGTAGAACTAATGGGTGCTATGGGGGATATGTCGAGGTTCTCCAAAGCCAAAATCATCGACTGCCACGCTCACCTCTGGATGCTTAGGGATAGAATCAATGATGAGAGTCTGCGCATGCAGGGGGAGGCCTTAAATGAGGTGATCGGTGGCGCCCCCCTCAACCAGATCTATATCTTCGGGAGGAAAGGCCACTCCGCCCTCTACCTTAAGGCGAAGTACCCCGGGAAATTCTATGCCGGCGGCTATGTTCCCTGGACGGGCGACGCTTCAGGGTTCAAAGT
>CAZIKD010000154.1:2017-5682 GCA_964539725.1 uncultured Candidatus Bathyarchaeia archaeon
AAGTTGATTGGCCCAGCTACATCAGTTCCCTGATCGACCTCGGTTACGACGGTGTAGGGGAGATGGGGTCTAAACCAGTCTATAGGGAGAAACACACACCCCTCGACTCCGCCTATTACGAGGGTCTTTGGGAAAGCTGTGAGGCGATGAAATACTCGGTGCTCTGCCATGTGGGGGATGTAGAGGACTTTTGGCACCCCGAGTCGACTCCCGATTGGGCGAAGGTTAGGGGGTGGGGCTACTGGCGTGGAGATTATCCTACTATGGGGGAGCTTTGGGCTGAGATAGAGAACGTCTTGACGGCCCATCCCAGGCTCAAGATTGTGTTATGTCACCTCCTCTTCATGAGCCCCCACATGGAGAGGTTGGAGGACTTTCTGCACAATCACAGGAACGCCCACGTTGACCTTACCCCGGGCATCGAGCTGCTGTATAACATCTCGAGGCGACGCGAGGACTGGAGACGATTCTTCATCGAGCATGACGACAGAATACTCTTCGGTACGGACATTGGCATGAGTAATACGTATCCCCAGCACTTGGCAAGGGTGTGGCTTCTCAGGAAATTCCTCGAATCCGATGAAGAATACTACACTCCTAGTGAGGCCGACGATGCACTAACCAGGTATGAGGAGCCATTCATTGGATTAAGCCTCCCAAGAGCCTCCTATGAAAAGATCTACACAGGGAACTTCAGGAAGCTGTGGGGCGAGAAACCACGGTCTATAAAAATCGATGCAGCCATAGCGGCATCAGGGGAATTGGGTGACCACTCTGTGGCAAAAGCACTGAGGAGTCTCAACTTATAGAGAACTCGGTTAAGAGAGTGCTGGTACTGATTCCGATACCGGCACGTTTCACAACTGCCAAGTGACTATATGCGCGCTGCCACTGTGAATAAGTTTAAACACATCCTCCGCGGCGGGGTAGTCAATTCGCAGATGACCAGTTTGAGCGATGGAAAAAATTCTGGAAAATCAGATCGTCAAGTCATGGGAGCTTTAATCCTCACCCATATGGCGCAGCACCTTTTCTCAGGAGCATCGATTCTCTATCAGAACATCAGGGAGGACCTCAACCTTAGTTACACTCAGATAGGGGTGATGGTCGGTATAGCGAGTATCCTCGGAGGCTTCCTCCAGATGGTATACAGCGTAGCCAGCCGCTGGGTACCGAGAAGATTACTTCTAGCTGGTTCAAACCTTGCGTTGTCCATTGGCTGCGTTTTCACGGGGATAGCTAACAGCTTCGAAGCAGTGATCACCGGAAACGCCGTCACCGGTGTTGGGCAGGCCGGGACCCATCCAGTTAGCAGCTCTATAATTAGTAGCAGATTCGAGAAAAAGAGAGTCGGTTCATCACTCTCTCTTTTCTATGGGCTAGGCTTCATAGGCAACATCATAAGCCCCATTCTACTGTCTGTCGTTGCAGTCGCAGCGGGCTGGAGGTCAGCCTACTACCTCCTGGCACTCGTCTTCCTTGCGACGGGCCTAATCGCGTTTTTCGGCCTTCGAGGAGAACCCGCCGCCGACAAAGTCGTCTCAAAGGAATCAAGAGGTAAATTCCTAAACGACGTCAAAGCCGCTCTTAGGGTGAAGGGAGCGGTTACCATACTCGTTGCTCAAGCCTTCATATCGGGTGGAACTGGAATGGGCGTCATGACGACTTGGATCCCAGTCTACCTTAGAGACGCATCAAAAGGGCTCGGCTTGACGGTTGGATTCGCGGGAATCATCAGCAGCCTCGCTACCATCGGAGGTGTATTAGGCACTATATACCTTGGTAGAGTAGCTGACCGGTTTGGCTACTTGAAAACCGCCTCGATCTCACTAGCTATAACAACTACAACTATTTTCTTTCTAACTCTCTATCAGGGATACAACATCATACTCATTCCACACCTCTTTATTCTCTCGATGACGACTTTTAGTATGAGCAGTCTACTACAAGCGCAATTAGCGTATAACTCGACTTCTGAGGAAAGAGACATATTATTAGGGATCTACTTCACATTCGGCTTTGGCGTAAGCTCTCTATGGTCGACGCTGCTCGGAGCTCTCGTCGATAATTACTCATTCAACGCTGTTTGGCTCACAATGGTAGGAGCAGGAGTAGCCGCGCTGACTTGTCTCATTTTCGGTGCCCGACGCCAAAATAGTCCTCAGGGATAGTAACTCAATAAATTTGGGTCAATAACCTCAGAACACGCGCGCAGATATCCTTACTTCATTGTGGTCATAACGCGGTAATAGTAATTCCAGCTCGTTGGTAATAGCATCGTTTAAATCCGGCTCTCCCTTATTTGGGAACCCAACGCGGGGAAGCTTCCTCGAGAAGATGCATGTTGTTGGAGATCGATGCAAGGCATCCCATAAGAACGCTCACTCGATTGGACACAGCAACCGCTGCCCTACTAATCCAGTTCCTGGTATCCGTCTCCTTCATGCTGATGGGCAGCTTCATGCCCCTCTTCATAAGCAGCGAGTTCAATGAGACTCTGATCGAGGCAACCGGGTGGACGGGAACATCCTCCTTCATCGCCTCAACCATCATGGCGATCACCGCGCCCTTCTGGGGGTGGATGTGTGACCGCGTCGGGACCAAGAAGGTCCTCCTGTTTGTATTGGCGGGGAATATAGTCGTCTACAGCGGTATGGCGTTCTCAACGAATGTGCTCCAGATCGTCTTCTTCAGAGCACTGCAGGGCGGTTTTGGCGGGATGAGTACGGTAATGTTCGCGATAGTCGCCTCAGCTGTTCCCTCACATGACCTGAAGAAGGCTCTCAGCTACCAGATGGCCGCGATGACCATGGGGGGACTGGTTGCGCCGGGCATCGGCGGTGTATTGGCGGCGGTGATCGGCTACCGCCTCACGATGGGGGCATCAGCCATCCTCTTCGTATTAATATTCCCCTTGGTGCTTATACTCACCCTACCTCCGCCCACGAGCAAGGATGCGGACTCTAAATCCTTCAAATTATCAGACTTAAGGGTTCTAATCCCAGACATCGTTTCGCTCATCCTCGTCTACATATGCATCAGCTTCATGGCACCCACTGTCTCATGGTTCCTCAATTCTCTCGGCGTCCCAAATGATCAGCTTCTGCTCTGGACTGCTGTGGCAACTATCCTGAATGGTGTCGCCTTCGCAGTCGCCACGCCGCTACTCTCGAAGGCTGCCACGGATAGGACGTTACCCTTCCTGTCTGTAGGTGCTGCTGCTGCTATAATGGCGACGGCCTTCGTCTTCAACCCTGTGCAGTTCATAGCCCTACGAATCGTCATAGGGGCTGTACAGGCTGGAATACCACCGAACCTCCTAGGCGGTAAATCCGGCAGAAGGGGGACAGGCATGGGGTTCCTTAACTCTGCCCGATTCTTCGGGATGGCTATGGGACCGATCTTGGCCACCACCATACTGGGTGATGGGCTTCCACCGAGGTCTCTCTACATGTATGCTGCGATGGCGACTATATCACTGATCGCGGCGGTCTTCCTATACCTGACTCACACTAAGAAAGCAGTAAAAGAAGAGATTTAATCGTAAACTTGAATGGTGCGCGCTGGTCTCAACGACGTACCAGAGTTGTATGCAGCTAAAGGTAAGCTACTGCTCCCTCTTCTCCAGCTTAGCCCATAAGAGTAGGGCGACGGCGGTGACCTGG
>CAZIKD010000155.1:0-5520 GCA_964539725.1 uncultured Candidatus Bathyarchaeia archaeon
CAAGTTGATATGGTTTAATTGCATTTTCTAAAGCGAATCCTATAGAGTCTGGTGGATCTATGGAACTACCCCAGTTAGATGGTGATCCAGATGTTAGTAGTAAGGTGTCTATTATTTTATCTGCCAGCTGTAGTCCACTTGTTTCTTCAATATTTATAATTCTATCATTTACCATATTTGTTGAATATTGACCAGTAATACCTAATATTAATGCCAAGATAATTCCGGCGGAAATATATTCTAAGGAAGTCTCCATAACATCACCTTAATTATATTTTAATAATCCTAATCCTATAACTATTGTATTTCCATTTTTCATACACCATACTATAGTAGATACTGGTTTCTTATTTACCGCTATTTCAGATGATGCCTTACTACTAGATTGGTGATTTGTTACTATTACATCTGATCTAGGTATTGTCTGATTAGTATAAATTATAATATTATTATTTACAGTCCAAGGTAGATCAACTAATGCATAATCAGTTAATTTCGATATGGAAGTAACTACACGTAAGAGATTCTCTTGGCCTGATGAAGAAGGCATTGAGGATATAGAGATATTATACAAGTTATTATTTAGAGAATTAGGTATGTTAATAGTCTTTATTAAAAATTGATCTCCTTGAACGGTTTGACAAATTGTGACGACATCGATTAGATTAGAGGCTACGTAGGAAGCTATTTGTTTTAATTGAGCTTCATTTGCGCGTTGACTTAATATTGAGTAGTAATTTTGATAATACCCTCCTATTGAAAAAAAAATCATCAGTAATGATACAGTGCCGATAACGTGGGCAATGGCACTGGATGCTATGCTAAGCACCTCCTAATGAATTAATTATTAGGTTTATTTTATGGAATTTAATGAGAGTTGGATAAGCAGGGTTTCCACCCATTTCAGATAAGGATATTTGTGAGTTTCCATAGTCTATCATTGAAACTTTTAGTGTCCAATCTCCACTTAGTGAGAAGGTGGTTATATCAATTTTATTATTTTTTAGAATCAATAGTGAACTTCCGGTATATTCAAAAGAATCAAAGTTCATCTCTGTAACATATACATCAAATGTGTTATATGACACTACATTGACACCATTATATAAGTTACTTATTCCAGTGTTAGTATAAACAGCTCTATTGTAATCTAGTGATACCCTCCAATTATAAGGTTTAGAGATGTATATTCTTCCAAGATTACCTAAATAACTTGGAAGTATAAGAGAGTCACTGCCCTGCAGAGTATAATCAAAAGAACCGCCGACCCCTGGCATGCTCTCAATATTAAAGTAATTTAACTTCACTTTAAACGGTTCTTTACCACTAAAAGTAACATTCATCTCTTTCCCAGTTTTTGTATATCCTAACGCGGAGTATGCAAAACTGTTTTTTATTACTGTTGATCCTCCTGGTTTATACATTAAAACGTTCAATTCGGAGTCTATTGACTTCATCAAATTTTTTGACGATGCAAACTCTGAAGACACTAACTCATTTCTTAGTATATCATTTGCTAACCCTGTTGTAACTACCATTATAGTTAATAGTACACTGCTTAGAATCATAGTTGAAATTACCGTAGATAGTCCTTTCCTAGTTTTCATTTAATTATCCACCTATGAACATCCCACTAACATTCATGTGGGACACGGCCCATACACCAGCCATAGCGACGAAAGATTGGAAGATACCGTGTTTGAATCCAGCGGATACTCGACCGGAGGTGATCTTTCCGGTTACAAGTCCGAGTGTAAATGCATGTAATGCGAGAGGAGTTAGTAATATTTTATAAAGTTCAACAGAGGCCACTGATACTCCTTGACCCGCCATCCCAGTAAAGAATGATAGAAACATTACGGTAGTCGCGGTTAGCATTGCAGAACCGATATAGGGGACCACTACCATTGGCATCAGGAGGCTTCTTTTCTCATCCTCGAGCCTTTTTGTAGCCTCTGAGAATGTAGCCAAAGATTCTAAACTCTCGACACTTCCTCCGCCGACTTCTAGTGTATCTATTAAGAGGTACACATTTACTAACGCTAACCAATTTCGTATTTTCTCACTAAATTCTTGATATATTTGTCTAATTGGGAAGCCCCAATTTAATTTCATATTAATTGATTTCAGATGTTGTGTGAAACCTTTGTAATCACGATCACTAAGAACGTCAAAGCACCTCTCAGGTGATAGTCCGCTCTTACGAGTTTCTACGAGGTCTCTCAGAAATACGGTAACCCCATCTTGCGTGCTGAGATCTCTACCCATATACAGCGAATCTGCAATTACACCAGGTATTGCTATGATTATCAACACCATTGCTAAACCAATCGCAGGCTCGGTTCCCTCTGCAAATCCAAGAAGTTGTCGGATCTGTATGACTAAATTATAGGCGGGGTATAATACAAGGAAGCTTTTATCAAAAAATGGTAGTACTATCTGAGTGGCAAGTAACCCACCTATCGGTAGTGCAGCTAAGAACGGTACATATGTTCTAAAGTTAGAGATAGGATAGCTTATCTGCATTGTATCTGCAGCATAGATAAATACTATGGATAGAAATGGCATAAAAATAAAGGAAAAAAGGAAGAATGTACCTTGCGAGACATTCATCCCTGCTTGAGGTAGGCTTATACCAATGACGAATATTAGAAAGATACCTAATACACCGAGTATGCCAATGATAGTATAGGTCTCCATTAACATACCCATATTCTCGCCGATTGCTTTTACCCGTGAGGAGAGGTTTTTAAACATGTTCTCGGTCTGATTATAGAGATAGTGGTTTGTGTCACCGCCGGTCCTTATTGTAGATGCATACCCGAGCAGTAGTTCTTTATAATCATTTACACTAATTTTTTTAGCAGCAGTTTCCATTGCAGAAACTGGATCTAGGCCCTTAGAGTTTGCGATGGTCTGTATTCTTTCAACCTCACCTTGCATATTAGGTAGCAATCCCATATGACTTAATCTCATTAAACTATCATAAGGTGATAGGCCTCCGCTGGCCATTACACTTATATACATTGATGCATATGGAATTTCACTCTGTAAACCAGTAATTCTATTTGATGCTGCAGTCTTTGGTATAATTATACCGATAAATATTATAGCTAATGGTAATAAAAGTGAAAGTGGAATAAAAAAAAGCCACTTTCCTTCACCAGGGAATATAGTTAACCATTTTCCGAGTAAATAAATCGACGTCAATATTAGAGGTATAATTAGAGTGGATAATGCAAAAAATCCTATTACGCTAAAATAAATTTCTGGGTGAACACGCATATTTGCAGCATCGAGATCGTCCTCGGTTGTTTTGAATAACTTGGATAGGAAAGCCCCCATCCAAGAGAATTTTTCATAGCATAGATCCCGAAAAATCATTTAATCACCTTATTTTTTAGAGTCGGATATAACTTCCATTCCTTGGTCTGTTGTTTGATTTAAGATATTCTCGTTTTTAGCTTGCGGCGGATTTGTTCCATATGTTTTAACTTCTTCTTCACAGTAGTAAGTTAGTATTTTCTCGGTTACTTCTCTTTGTTCATGTAAATTATTATCTACCATATATTTGATGTATGCTTCCCTTATTTCAAGTTCCTGTATTATTGCCTCAAGAGGCATTCCGCTCGTTTGGGCAATTTTTTTAAGTAATAGACTGTTCTCCAGTTTGGTATTGAAAGAGTCTGTGCTTGGATCCCACTTTATAATTTCCTTATATACTCCAAATTCTTGTATCTCCCAAACGGTTCTTAATCTCCTTCCAAATCTTATTCCACCCTCGTCATTAGGAAGTTTTACACGCTGAACGTGAACTGCGCTATTCATCAAAGGTATGTAAACTTCTGCAACATTCATGGGGGGAGAGGTGAGTCGTTTAACCGCGCTATCAAGGCTATCAGCGTGCATCGTACACAGCCCGCCGTGGCCTGTTGCTAGAGCCTGGAAGAGGGTATAGGACTCCTCACCTCTAACCTCACCCACAACGAGATAATCTGGTCTATACCTAAGACTCACCTTGATTAAATCAAATAATGTAATATTTTTTGAGGCCTCATTCCCGACTTGGAAACTTTGCCTAGTGTTGAGCTGAGTCCAATTCTTTACGGGGGGACGCAACTCGGGGACCTCTTCGACAGTCAGTATTTTATCGTTTCCTGACATGAGGCTTAGTATTGCATTTAACAGAGTTGTCTTTCCTGAACCGGTACCTCCTAAAATCATGAAACTCATCTTATATTCGAGTATCATCCAGAAGTATGCGGCGACCTTTTCGTTTAAAGTTCCGATTTTAATGAGATCTATTATACTTAGGGGAACTTCTCGGAACTTTCTTATGGTAAAGGTGCTTCCCTTCGTTGAAACCTCCTTCATGAATGTTGCCGCAAGTCGATGTTTCTCAGGCAACATCCCGTCGAGGAGGGGTTGAGCACTTGAAATATGCTTGGTGCTCTTATGGGCAAGCTTTACGATGAAGTCGTTGAGCGTTTGCCCATCAGTGAATGTGAGATTTGTCGGTATGCTCTCCCACTTGCGATGCCAGACATATAATGGGGCGTTTACTCCGTTACAACTGATGTCCTCGATCTCCGGGTCATACATTATTGCATCGAGTGGGCCATACCCCGCGAGGTCTCGAACCACATAATAGTAAATCTTGCTCCAGGTAGTCTCGTCGAATTTCCCCATTGAGCGCTCGTACTTTTTCACTAATATTTTCGACTGTTCTAGCACATACTGAATGGGGGAGACTCCTTCTTCTGTTGGTGGTTCGAGTTCTTTACTCAAAATCTTCATTAATTTTTGATAAGTATCATTCTCAGATGGGCTTAGGGGATCCTCGATTGAATAATAGTATAATCCCTCACCCAACTCGGGAGACTTGACTATATTTATCTTTGAATAGGGTTCTTTAATATAATATTCATCTAGTATCTGGTAGGTCGGCTCAGGCTTCTTGGTTTGAATACCTACATCTACTACCTCTTCGACATTTTTCTTCTTCAACAGTTTATCGAGTATTTCCATTTGTTTTTTCAACCTCCAGATTCATATATGAAAAATAAAAAAAAAGGGGAAAAGGCCAGTCTTAATCCAGCTCAGCTAGCTTTAGGTAGTCCATGCCGCCCGCGCTGTGAAGCTTGAAGTTAACAGTCGTACCAGACGAGAGACTCGTAAATGGCTGAGCGGTACCACCGTTCATGACCACCATGACGAAGTTCGCAGAAGCACCACTCGGGATAGTCTTCAGATCAGCATTCCAGGCACCATTACCAGACGTAGTGGTAGGCGCAGTGGGATAGACAGCGGCGCTCGCGGTCAAAGGTTTGTCGTTGAGGTAGACGTCGGTTATCGTCGCTGAGGAAGTTCCAGTGTTCTTGAGGGACATTTTTATTGTCCACGTCATGGCGCCTGGGGTGCCGGTTGAAGAGACGATGGCGTTGACTACCTCGACCTTCTCGAATTTGGTGTACTGGCTTGAGATGCCTCCCATCCAGTAGGCAACTGCTACGGATATGG
>CAZIKD010000156.1:0-5504 GCA_964539725.1 uncultured Candidatus Bathyarchaeia archaeon
CTCATCGAACGATGGGTTGAGTTACAACCCGTCATATTAAGGAGAATATATATCCTTCTTCCGGCTAGATGGATTAGAAATATAGATTAATATTTAATACTTCCTAGTAAAACCTCAAATTTTCTACCTAAAATATGGAATTTAGGGGAATTTTCTTATTCATTTGTGATCATACATAGTAATTACGTTTCAGCGTTTTCTTCATACTAATCTATCCAATGACTAAAAATTAAGATGAAGCTGTTTTTTTCTTCGCTCAGTTTTCAACTCTTTTCTGTTAATTTTTTTTTACGGTTCGTGTGACTTTTATGCTTGAGACTGGTTAGTCTTGATCGATGGTCATGAAAGTCGCTCCCTCCCCAGAAGAGCATCTTGGTTTCAAAATAGGTGAGGATCGGAAGTTGGCAGACTGGCCGGAGATAGTATCCTACTTCCAGAAAGTCGCGGCATTATCAGATAGAGTGAGGGTGGAGGAGCTAGGGAAGACGACCGAGGGCAAACCCTTCCTCCTCGCGACGATCTCTTCACCAGATAACTTGAGGAGACTTGAGGAACTTCGCCAGATTCAATTGAGACTCTGTGATCCCGATTGCGTAACCCCCGAGGAAGCAAAGAGGCTCGTTGAAGATGGTAAGACTAGTGTGTTGATCACCTGCAGCATCCATTCGACCGAGGTCGGTGGGAGCCAGATGAGTATGGAGCTACTACATAGATTGACAACAGGCGAGGATTCTGAAGTGAGGGAGATTCTCGACAACACCATCCTCCTACTCGTACCATCGTTGAACCCCGATGGGAACAGCCTCGTCTGTGACTGGTACAAGCGTTACCTTGGAACGAAGTACGAGGGCACGAGCCCCCCCACCGTCTACCACAAGTACGCC
This sequence comes from uncultured Candidatus Bathyarchaeia archaeon, assembly GCA_964539725.1. GTDB lineage: Archaea > Thermoproteota > Bathyarchaeia > TCS64 > TCS64 > UBA8941. Next base: position 885 of record CAZIKD010000156.1, read on the forward strand.
GGCCACGACAACAACCGAGACTGGTTCATGTTTACCCTCAAAGAGACGAGGCTTACCGTCGAGAAGATTCACAACCTCTGGCACCCTCAGATCGTGTATGACATCCACCAGATGGGACAGAAGGGCCCAAGGCTCTATCTTCCACCCTACATCGACCCGATAGATCCAAACGTGGACCCTGTGATAGTGAGTGGTACAAGCTTCATGGGATTAACGATGGCCGACACCCTGACCACGGCTGGGAAGTCGGGTGTTAACACCCACTGGGAGTTCGACGGCTGGACCCCTGCCAGGGCTTATCAACACTATCATGGGGGGATACGCATCCTCAGTGAGGCGGCGAGCGTAGATATTGCGAGCCCGGTCGACGTCAAATCGGAGGAGCTCGAGGGGGAGCGCGGGTTCAAGCCGAGGGAGGCAAGGTGGAGCCATGTCATTCCTTGGAAAGGTGGGAGGTGGAGCCTCCGAGACATAGTCGACTACGAATTCATAGCAGCCATGGCTCTCTTGGGGAATGCAGCAAAACACAGGAAGCGTTGGCTGAGGGGAAGCCTTGAGATTGGCAGGAGGTCTCTCAACCCCGAGAACAGCCCATACGCCTTCGTTGTCCCTAAGGAGCAACCCGATCGCGGTGTCGCTAAGGAGCTGCTTGAGGTTCTGAGGATAGGAGATGTGAGCCTATACGAAGCATCGGAATCCTTCACAGCCGACGGTATCCTGTACCCAGAGGGGAGCGTCATCATCCCACTCGCCCAGCCTTATGGCCGGTTCGCGAAGACTATGCTGGAGAAGCAGATCTATCCCGATCTGAGGAAGAATCCGGGTGACCCACCTGAAGTCCCATACGACGTGACGGCGCAGACTCTTGGACTCCAGATGGGGGTCGACGTGGTCCAGGTAATGGACAAATTTGAATGTAGCATGGAGCCGTTGAAGCCCACGAAAATTGAGGGGACCGTCCATGGTTCAGGTAGGCCTTGGTACTTGTTCCCCTCCGAACTCCTCGCATCTACAAAGGCGGCTAATCTCCTACTTCAGAAGGGTATCAAGCTGTATAGGGCGCAGGGGTGGGAGGAGGCCCTGTTGGGTGAGTTGAAGCCAGGGGCATTCGTCCTCGAATCGGGAAAAGAGGCCGAGTCCATGATGAAGGAGGCGTCGTTACTCGGTGTCGACTTCTACGGCGTCGAAGATCTCCCTGATGTGGCCTTCGAGGTGGTTAAGCCGAGGGTCGGCGTCTACAAGGCATGGCTACCCAATGCGGACGAGGGCTGGCTACGGATGGTTCTCGAGGAGTATGGCTTCGATTACAAATCCCTGAGCCCTCAGGACGTTAGGCAGGGTCGTTTGGCTGAGAGGGTTGATGTCTTGATTTTCCCGGATCTCGGCAGGGATCAGATCGTTGATGGTATGAAGGCGGTTAGGGGCGCCGATCCTAAGCGATACGAGACGACATATCGCATAGGCCTCGGTGAGGAGGGGACTAAAGCCGTTCTCGATTTCCTGGGTGAGGGTGGCAACGTCATCGCACTCAACAAGGCATCGGGTTTCGCCATCAAGGATCTGATGGTTGAGGCCGAGAATCCACTTGAGGGGTTGAAGGAGCAGGAGTTCTACATCCCGGGCAGCATACTCAAAGTGACCCTTGACGAGACACATCCCATAGCTTACGGGTACCCGAGGGAGGCAGCGGTCTATTTCATCTCGGGACCCGCCTTCAAGGTGAAGGAGGACAACGAGGTGGCGAAGTACCCGGAGGCAAACCCCCTGCTCAGCGGGTGGATTCTCGGAGAAAAGTACCTGAGAGGCCTCGCGGCAGTAGCCGACCTCCCTGTTGGAAGGGGCAAGGTAATCCTCTTTGGGTTCCCGCCACACTTCAGAAACCAGGCGCGCGGCACCTTCAGGATGCTCTTCAACGCCATCTACTACTGTGCCAGCGGGGCCTAACCCTACTTTTTCAACTCCCTCGTGGTGAAAGCGTCCTGTATCTTCTTCCCCACGCCGTGGTATGTGCCAGCGCTAGGGGTGAAGATTATGGGCTTCACCTTCTCGATGTCAATGTTCCCCTTGGCATTGAGGACCTCGACTTCGGCTTTAACGTCCATTATCTCGCCGACGAATTGTGTGTGTAGGCCAAGTTCCACAACCTCCTTGACACGGCACTCGATTACAACAGGGAACTCATCAACATAGGGCGCATCTACGGTTGATCCTTTTACTGGGGTCAGCTTCGTCGTCGTGAATTTATCGATGTCGCGCCCTGAGGCAATCCCAATCCAGTCTGCCTCCTTCACGTGACCTTCCGAGGGTATGCTCACAGTGTAGGCCCTCCGAGCCATGATGTTCCCATGGCTGTAAGTTGCTTTACGGAGGCTCACGTAGATACATGGTGGACGAGAGTTACATATACCGCCCCAGGCGGCTGTCATGAGGTTTGGTTTCCCCACCGCGTCGTATGTCCCAACGACCCAGACGGGTGAGGGCAACGCATATGTCCCGACTCCGAGAGATTTCTTCATAAATCAAATAACGGTGCAATAGAATAACTAGTTTACCAAAAAAGGGGATAAATAACAAGGTAATCGAGGATAAAAAGTGATGAAGATAGGGAGATTGGGAGGGTTACTCCTCGATTATCTCGACGTTCGCCCTCGGGACAGTCGCTGTCGTTCCGTCTTGGAGCTTGACGGTGAGTACACGTAACATGCTCTCAGACTCCATCGCTTGGAGTTCGACGGGTAGGCTGTCTACGACGCCGATAACGCCGAAGTAGGGCTGGCGGATGATTCTTACAGGGGTTCCGGGAACCATGCCCATCGCGAAGGTGTCTCCCTTATCCTCCACCTTCTCCTCGTGGGGGATGATTATTTCCGGCCTTAGGACGCCCGCCCTGATCTGAGTGGCGCCGTTTACACATGCGAGGTGGCCCTCGAAGCTCTTGAGGAGATTGAAGGTGGTGGCGCTCATGTTCATCTTTCCGAATCCCTCGGTGATGATTAGTGTGATGCCTACCTCCTCCTGACCCGTGATGGCGACGCCTATCTCCTGGCCAGTGAAGTTTGTAAGGTCATTGTGGCGTACTCCTCCGACTACTACAGCTGATACGCCGACCTCCGCAGCTTTCTTCATGGCTTCAAGGGTCACGAGGCTGCCACCGATTAGGACCTTTCCCTTACAATCTGGACTAATCTTGTCGGGGGTGATATCGTCGCTGTTAGCAGCGACGACTACCTTGATCTCGCCGTGGGTCTCTCCACCGATCCCGAAGATGCCCTGTATGAAGGCGCCGTAGGTCTGGACCACAGCCCCCTCGCGTGGGACGACTTCCACGATCGTTCCAGGAAGGTAGGCGTCCACCTCGACTGGAATGGGTGAGCCTCTGACTATGACCTGACCGGTTACCTCGGAGACAGACTCTATAACTCCGATTTTGGGGCTGGGGACGTTCTTCTTTATGAGGCCGAACAAGGCGGAGTAGAAGGCGATGTTCTCACCCTCCTTAACCTTGTCGCCGGGTTTCTTCAGCATGAATCTACTCATGTCCTCGGCCTCGACGCCGAGGATCATTGCGACCTTTACTATCTCGGGTTCGCCGCTGATCTCCGTCCTAGCAACCTTTGTGTCGTAGTTTACCTTGTCCCCTACGTTATGGAGGACCTCTCCGGGTATAGGGAGTCGGCGGAGCTTATCAATGATCATGGCTCGCTTAACTTTGAGCCCGGGCGTGTAGGCGTGGGCCTCATCGCTCTCCTTTTCGTCTTTCTTACCGTGTTTCGGGGCTTCGTATTTCTTCGTCGTCATTTTACTTCACCAACTCCTTGAGAGGGTCCTCTGGGTACAGTTTTAGTGAGGTGAGCCATTTGTACAGGAGGTCACGCCTCTGATTGTTGTCTTCGGGCAGATTGAGTGGGCGACCACGTGCGTCGAGCATTATTCCTGCGATACCGCCAATAACTACGGCTTCCCTAGGTTTGCCGGGTCCTTCTCCGACGTCGAATGTCTTAGCGGGATTGATGACTGCCTTCGCCTCTTGTCCCTCGGCTAAAGGTACGAGCTTGATATCGCCGAAGTTCATCTCCTCCTTCTGGACCTTTCCGTCAGACATCGTGAGTTCAACAGTCATGCAGTGCTCACCAAGTTTGCCGGTGCCAGCCGCTGCGATACTTGTCCCTATCCTGACCAAGCAATCTTTGTCGAAGATGCTCCACGCTGCGTCGCGATAGACGGTGCTGGTGACCCCCAGATGCGGCATCATGAAGACGGAGTCTTGGTACATTCTCGTCACCCCTTCGGGGAGCCATGCATCGCTGAGGATGAGCATTGGCTGGACGCGTCGTGGCGCGTGACTGAGGAGTCCGCCCGTGCCGGCGATGACGTCGATGGTCATCATCTCTACGTAGCTGTCCTGGATGGCCTGTTCGAACATGTCGCTGATCGTGCGTTGCACCTGGACGCCTTTGAGGCGTGTCGCGATGGTGCGGTGATGCTGGAGTCCGAGCCTCAGAGCCTCGCGTGCGACTGCGTGCTCGACCATTAGGTCCTCCAGCGTCTGTGGGATGGTTGTGGGTCTGATCATCTTGTTCATGAGGCGGCTGGCGACCTCCTCCTCCTCGATCTTGAAGG
>CAZIKD010000157.1:0-5485 GCA_964539725.1 uncultured Candidatus Bathyarchaeia archaeon
CGATCCTCTGACCTCTCCCCGTGGCGTTCCTATGGTTGAGGGCGGCGAGGATGCCTAGGGCGAGGAAGGTCCCGGGGATGGAATCTCCGGGGCTGCCGGCGAGGCAGCTGGGAGTAAATGAGGCCTTGCTGACGAGGCCGCGAGGCTCGCGGCTGTTAAGCCACATCCAGCCGCTTGCTGCCTGACTCACAATATCGTAGGAGGGTCTGGAGGCGTACGGACCGGTTTGGCCAAAGCCGGAGATGGAGGCATATATGATGCCCGGGTTCTCCTTGGATAGCGCGTCGTATCCTATGCCGAGTCTGTCCATCACGCCGGGTCTGAAGTTCTCCACGACGATGTCGGAGACTCTGGTGAGCCTCTTCAGCGCCTCCACGCCCTTCTCTTTCTTGAGGTCCAGTGCGATGCTCTTCTTGTTCCTGTTAGGGAACAGGAAGTAAGTGCTCTGTCCCTCCAGCCTGGCGTAGCCTGCGCTCAGCCTAGACTCGTCCCCCCACGGCGGCTCGACCTTGATGACCTCAGCGCCCAAGTCGGCTAGCAGCATCGTGCAGAAAGGCCCAGCTAGGTGCTGCGAGAGATCTAGAACCCTCAAGTTGGACAGTGCCTTCGCCAACCAATCACCTAAAGAAGGCTACACCACGTTTTCCTTAAAAGGTACTTGCTCTCCGCGTATCAATAGCTATTTTCAAACGCCCGCGCGCATTGAGGGGGGAGAAGAGCATGGGATAGCGCGCGATGGCTGGCATACCTGAATTGAAAGCGCTCCTAAGTGCATCCCTATCGCGGGCGCAGATGTCACGGCTCTACATTTGAGCTTAGTACTGGGGAAGTATCCAAAGGCCCTGCCATTAAGACTGAGCCTTCTTATAGCGTGCGAGTTGAAGAAGACAGCATCCTCATAGATGTCTGATCCAAACAGAATTAGGATAGTTGTTTACCACGCGCGGTGGGTCCCGAAGGAGCGGGAGTGGAAGGAACTTGGTCTGGTTGGCTCATCCATATATGTGTCGATTCGCAATCGTTTACCTACGTCGCGGGTGGGCTCCTTGGTGACTGATGTTGATGGGGTGTTCAAAGTAGGGATAGTTCACCTGATCCTTTCCCATGACGCCGAGGAGGCAATCAGGTCCCTAGCCGAGCGCTATGATGTTGATGCCCCGAGCCTCAGGGTGGGTCTCCCGAAGGGCCGCATTAACGTCGCGGGGTGCTACGTAGTTGAGAAGGAGACCATTTATGTGGCGAGCAGCGATGAGTTGGCTGACCCGTTTCTGATCCTGCACGAGTTCTATCACCACCTCAGGTCGGTCAGTGGCAGGCACAGGGGGACCGAGAAGTACGCGGACAGGTTCGCGCGTGAATATCTCAACGAATACGCGCGACGCGCGCGCGTCTCTGGCTAACAAGGTGAAGATCAGGGACATGACGTAGGAGACGCTTCGACTCATCGCACGCGACTATTTAGTCGCCTTCAGGCCTCTTAATTCCCTGCCATACCTGCATGATTTCTGGCACGTTGTACACATCACATACGTATTGGGTGTTAGGTTTGGGCTGTGCACCCCCCATAACTCATTGTATTCAGGTGATTCCCTCTGAGCCCAGGTTAGCCCTAGGAGACACTTATCGGGATCCACCTTGTACGGTGTAAGCGCCCCAACGGGGCAAGCCTTCACACAGTCCTCACAGGCTCCGCAGAGATCCTCCGTGAACGGCTTATCAGGCACAAGAACGGCGTTAGTGAGTATGCTTCTAAGCCTGAACCATGGGCCATAGGTCGGGTTTATGATCAAGCTATTTTTACCAAAGTTACCGAACCCTGCTAACTGGGCCATCCGCTTCTTGGAGAGAAGCCAATCGTCCTCGAGAATAGCCTCATATCCCCGCCTCTGGAGGAGGCGCAGTATCCTTCGGGCGTAGAGTCGACCCCTCCACTCCTCAGGGTACTCGTAGTGATCTCTTACCTTGAGCATGGTCTCGAATATGTCATCCCACACCCTCGCACCGAGTATTATCACGCTTTTGACGTCTGCCATGTAGTCGGTCGTCTTTTTTGTGTAGGCTCTGTAATCCCTATGTCCTATCCAGAAGCTGGGTATCTCGTCCAAGTCCGCTGGAGAAACTATGCCCATTAGATCGAATCCATAGTCTGCAGCCCTTTTCTTGACCTCTTCAGTCAGAAGCTGGGCTTTAGAATCGGTGTTACTTATCATCTCAAGATTTGACGGTTTTATCCTAATTAAAGACTATGTGCGCGCGAGGTTCACCTCCTCGGGAGTACATCCGAGGCACGCGCGAAATTATAAATTACCGTTCAGCAGATTTTTCACCATGTTCACTGACTCAGTGACCCTGTTGATGGACCTCCCTAAACGTAAGAGGTGGAGGGCAAGGCAATTATCAAGCAGCGACCCAGCAGGTGGCAACCTTGACTACCTGTCAGCTCCGCCTCATAAAGTCGTTAGAATAGGCGAGATAAGGGGGCCAGGCTGCGTCCAGAGGATGTGGTTCACCATCCTAAGCCAGGATCCAGATGCCTACCGTAACCTGATCCTGCGCTTCTACTGGGACGGCGAGGAGAATCCCAGCGTCGAAGCCCCCTTCGGAGACTTCTTCGGTATGGGGTTCAGTGAATATGCACAGCACACCTCAGCCATCCAGGGAGTCACAAGCGGAGGCTTCTGGAGCTACTGGCCTATGCCCTTCAGCAAGGGGGCTGTTTTCGAGGCAAAGAACATCGGTGATACCCCAATCACTGATCTCTACTTCGGAATACAATACAGTGATGTAGATTTTGGGGTGGAGACGCCCAGATTCCACGGTAAATGGAAGCGTGAGAACCCGACGACCATCGATCAGAACTACACCATCCTAAAGGCGAGAGGCGCCGGCCACTACTGCGGCGTCGCCATGAATATGCAATCATATGACAAGGGGAGCCGACTCTTCCTTGAGGGAGATGAGATGATCTGGGTCGACGGCGAGGAGGAGCCCAGCATCAAAGGGACGGGGACCGAGGACTACTTCCAGGGCGGCTGGTACTGGATCAATGGACCGTTCTCGGCGCCCTACCATGGCCTGAGCTATATGGATCTTCTACATTGTCGGTTCAGCGCGTATAGGCTACATTTACCAGATCCTGTGCCCTTTGAGAGGGAGATTAATGTCACAATTGAGCATGGCAGCGGCAACATGCTTCAAGAGGATTACTCAAGCACAGCCTACTGGTATCAGGTTGAGCCACATGATAGCAGCTTTGGCGGGATCGGCGACGACGTCTCATATGTTAAACCTCTTGGGACGAGATGGGAGGCTCACCTCATCAGTGAACTCGTTCAGGATCCCCCCGTGAATGTGGAGCGCAGACGCGTGCTCCATGAGGCGGCGAAGCTCAGGGTGATGTTGAGGGAGGCAATGATAAGGGGTAATGTACCACCTGAACTCGCAGACCTCGATCAAGATGATTTTCTGAGGGCGGACTTTAAGATGTTGAAGGATATTGTCGATAAACACAAAAAATTGATTAAAAAATCCAACTAGGTTCACAATAGCATCGCGCGCGCGACTTCATTTACTGGCCAATTTACGAGAGTAGACTAGCTCTCCACCAACAAATGTCATGAGTGCCTTGGCATCGATTATCCCCTTGGGGTTGATTCGCAGTATGTCTCTGTCTAAGACTACCATGTCGGCGAGTTTACCGTATTCAAGTGTGCCCTTCTCACACTCTTGATTCTCAAGATAGGCTCCGTTGATTGTGTACACCTTAATCGCCTCAGTGACGGGTATCGCCTCACTCTTGTTCAGCACCTTCCCCCCTGACGTCTCTCTGGTGACGCAGCCGTGTATCCCTGTGATCACCCAGTTTTCTCCGAAGTTATCGCTGTTGCCTCCAGCTACTATTCCATGGTCTTTGAAGCTACGCATAGGATAGTATATTTTGATCATGTCCTCTCCCAGCGCGTCAAAATGACTGTCTCCTATTGGGTAACAGAATCCAATAGATGCTGAGACAGCAACGCCGAGCCGGGCCATTCTCTCGAGTTGTTCCTTCTCAACGAGCCCTGCATGTTCGATCCTGTGGCGGTGACCCTTCCATGGATGCTTCTTGACGGCCTCCTCTATTGCATCGAGGGCTACATCTATTGCCCTATCACCTATCGCATGGATGCAGACTCTCAGCCCAGCGCGGTGGCAGCGCAGTGTCTCCTCATTCAGGGCTTCAGGGGTTACCCTGATTATCCCCCTGTTCTCAGGCTCGTTCACGTAGGGCTGTTTGAGGGCAGCTGTGTGGGAACCCATCGCGCCATCTACGCCGAGTTTAACGCTGATGACCTTTAGCTTATCTCCCCATCCAAATACTGTTCTTAGGCCCTGCCGTGACAGATCATCAGTCGCGTAGCCCGAGTATGGTGCCATGCCGTCCAGCATGAGTCCAACCCTCATACGAAGTTTGCCTTGACCCAGGAGTTGCTGGTAAGCTATTGCTTCTTGGGCTTTGATGTGAGCCTCATGGACTGTGGTGATCCCCCAACTGAGTAGCTCCTCCTCAACTTTTGGCCAGTTATCCTCCATTATCTCGATGGATTCTTCGTTCGAGGGAACGGGTATTTTGCCGCGTACTATATTCATAGCCGCCAGCTCATCTAGTCTTCCCGTCGGTTCCCCCTTTTCGTCCTTCTCAATCCTACCTCCACTGGGTGAAGAAATGCTTCTATTGATTCCGGCTATCTCCAGAGCGAGGCTGTTCGAGACGCCGTTGTGTCCTCCGGACCTTCCCAAATATATTGGATGAATTCTCGAAGCCTTGTCTAGATCATGCCTCGTGGGGAATCTTCTTTCATGTAACTTGGACTCGTCGAACCAGTTGCCCACAACCCACTCCCCGGGTCGCTTCTCCTCTGCTTTCGTCTGTAGGGCCTTCACTATGCCATCGATAGACTTCATGGGTGGGGAGCCACAGTTCACCCAGTCGAGCTGCATCCCCTTCCTGATGCAGTGTTCGTGGCTATCGATGAACCCAGGCAGGACAAGCTTACCTCCTAGGTCCATTACTTCGGTGTGTTTCCCTTTGAGGCGAAGGATCTCAGAGTCTGTGCCGATCATCTGGACCCTGGAATTCTTCACGGCGATCGCCTCCGCCATAGTGTCGTTTCCATCTGCCGTGTAGATTCTGCTGTTGTGTAGAATAAGTTCTGGATAGAGCTCCTCTGGTAGAATATTCGACAAGTTGACCCAATTCAAGCTATGTCATGTTTATATAAATCGCTTAGCACAGACGCTCGCGAAATCGCGCGCGACCGTAATAGCATGCGAGATACCGTTTAATTTAATACTCGCCAGGGGCGCGCGCGTTGTGTGAACCTGTCGGTCGACTAGCGGCGTCTGACCCCTCCGGAGACTGAATTGTGAAAGCGACCGTCATGGGAGGAAGCGACGGCGGAGAAGTAGACGATGGTAGTACCAATGGTGTGAAGGTCGCTGAGAG
>CAZIKD010000158.1:0-5449 GCA_964539725.1 uncultured Candidatus Bathyarchaeia archaeon
AGGGGATCGATAGGATGACTGGCATGTTGACGACCTTGGAGATCTCCTCCTCAATATTAGCAACTATAGATCTGTCATTGAATTCTTCACGCGGCGATGCACCCCCCACTTTATTCAGTATTAGATAGTTTTTCGACCCGAACCTCGTGAGAGAGTCATAGATCTCACTGATCATCTTCTTTGTACCATCGATGTCCATGTCGTTGATCTTCATCAGCATGAGCAATATGTCTGACGCTGCCAAGGCGTTTATTGACCAGAATCGTATCCCCGGACTGGTGTCGAGGAATATGAAGTCGAAGCCGTGCTCGTTGAGGAGCTGCCTCTTGATGCTTAGGAACTGTTTGAGGGCTGAGAGTTGCCACTTCTGGTCGTGCTTTATCTCAATATCCTGTATGTCCTCTTTTCTGGGGCTCGACAGACCAAGATGTAACTCCCCCTTCAGGTTTAAACCATCTGAGATTTTAAATATCGTCTCGTCGATGCCCGCCTTACCCTCAATGAGGTCGTTCAGATACGCTCTCGGTGTCTGCCTGAAATATGAGCATAGGCTGGGAGCATAGATGTCCATGTCGAGCAGGCAGACTTTGTACCCGAGGTTGGCGTAAGTCGCAGCCAGGTTCGAAACCAGGGTGGTTTTACCTGTGCCTCCCTTGTACGAGTGTAGGACGACGACTTTGCCCGTCTTCAAGTATATTCATTTTCTATTGGTCCCACACGGTATTTATAATGTGTCGCAGCCCTCTGTGTGCGCTTCGATGTGTTTACCTATTAGAATGCGCGCGCAGCGCATTAAGAAAAACATATTTCCCTAGACGACGCTTAACAAACGTGTTGTAATTGTTACTTAAATGTCCCTACTGTAAGGCGACTCTGAAGGAGAAGAGGGACGTTTGCCCACACTGCAAGGCATTCATAAAAAATGAGATGGATAAACAAGACGAAGCAAAGCCCGAGCCAGTCTATTCAACGGCCTTTTTCATAAAGGAGGCGCTCATGAGTGCGCTGAAACCCGAGCCCATCGAGGTATTACCAAGCAATATAGCGTATCAGAGGAGACCAAGCAGATCACTATCCAAGTACCTCATCGGAGGCGGTGTGATGGTAGTCCTCGGCTGCTTCCTTCTCTTCGGAGACCTATGGTACCAGTACATCGGATTAACAATAAACTGTTTTACGATCCCCATCGTCTTCCTAATGTGGTTCATTCAAAACGACCGCTATGAACCCGAGCCAATTAGTCTAATTGTTTACCTCTTTGGCTGGGGTGCAGTAGCCGGTCTGCTCTCATACGTCATTAACCCCATAATATACCCCATCCTCGGGGCGGCGGGAGGCGCATTAGTAGAGGAACCACTCAAACTAGTTGGAGTATATCTATTTGCCAGAGGGAAACTCTTCGGCTCCGAGATTAACAGTCACCTGGACGGCTTGATCTATGGGGCATCAGTCGGGGCGGGCTTCACATCCCTAGAGAACATGCTTTACCTTTTCTCAGGGGACATCAGCAACGTCCCCCTCGCCATGCTCACGAGAATGACCACAGCCTTTATGCATATTGCGTGGACCGCCATAGCCGCGAGGACACTAGGATTAGCCCTAGCTCTCCGAGGCAACATGAAGATAACAGACCTCCTCCCGGGTCTCATCGTCGTCATCCCGCTACATTTCCTCTGGAACAGTGTCCCGGATTTCATGAGGGGATGGGTCATTCTGCCAATAACCTTGCTGATTCTTTTCAGAGAGGTAAACATGGCAGTCGCTGATGAAGTGAGTTGGGGATTCAAACTTGTGGCGCCGAGTGAAAAGAGGGTACGACGCAGGTACAAATACACACAAACTCGCCGCGGGTCATAGTAGAGACCCCCACGTGCGCATTTTTCTTGAAGTCGCCTGCTTACTGAATCTTAACTGCAATAGCATTGATGATGTCGGAGGTGTTCTCACACCAGTCTGCGATAAATTCAAGCGAGTCCACAAACTCGATCAACAAATACATAGGGCCTGGATCCCAACCAGCAAACTTGAGTTTACCGAAGTTAAGCCTCGAATGCGCGTAGAGGCTATCGACTTTTTCCTCAAGACTTTCAACTTCCCTCGTCGAATCAACGCATTTTTTTGGGCTACTCCTCATCACTTGGAAGCACCCCGTGAGGGCTTCGATACACTTATAGTCCGTCTTAGCCATGTCGGAAATTATCTCCTTCATCTCAGCCGGCGCCTTCTTGAGATCTATCACGCTCAGAAGTCGACCCGCCTCGTGGCCGCCATCCGCAATGAAGTCGATTGCCCTGGCAAGATCGATGATGTCCATCTTCTCCTCGGGAAACATCTCGCTCGCGGAAACCTTCGCTATCAACTCTCTTCTGACTATGTCGGCTTCATGTTCCTTCTGATGCAGAACCCAAAAGAACTTCTCAGACTCCTCCGTATTTCCCTTAATATCCTCCTCAATCATGCTCTTCAGGTTCCCAATTACCTCTTTAGTCATCGCAAAATGTTCCTTAGCCAATTCGATGACTGGATCACTCTTCTTCGCAGAAAACCAGCTAAACAGAGTTTTAGACAAACCCTCACCCAGATACTCAATGCTCCGACAACATATTTTATTGTTTCTTTACGCTTTCATATAGTCGTCGCGCGCGCTAAGTTTTGGCTCGCTTGAGGTGCTTCAATTACACGATCGAGATTATATCCAGTCGGAGTCCCCCATCTGGAAGTGGAATTTTTCTGATGGACAATCTGTGACATCTGAAACCTTTTCGACAAAATTAAAGTGTTCAAAGAAGCCGGATAATGTAGCCATGTTGTTGAAGCCATTCCACTTCAGCATTTTTCCGTAGGGGTGGCCTCTGGTTGTCCAAGCGTTGATGACGTTTATCGAGTATTTTTCGAAGAGCGTGCGCAAATCGGCTATTTCCAGACCTTCTTAAGGACGTTTATTGCGTTCAACCCGGCTACCTTGGATATCTCCTGATCAGAGTAGCCGTGCATAATCATCCACCTAATCGCGTTGGGAATCGACTCGGTTGGGTTCTCCATCCCCTTCACATATAGGGGAAGCGCATCCAGGTTCATCGCCATGCCCAGGAACTCGTGCTGAGGAGCCCCGGGCCTCTTAGTGTGCCCCATACCCTTCGTGTTATTCTTCACCGCCCCAACCTTGTAGAGCTGGATATGGTCACCGTACATCGTGTCGGGGCCCCACCCGACGTGATCTATACCGAAGGTCTTTATGCAGTACTCCGTCTGCTCCATGTAGGCCTCAAGATCCGCGACCGGGTGATCCTTCGTCGAAACGACCGCACCCGCCATCTCGACGCCGAACACCCCACCCCCCTTCGCCAACTCATGAATCACGTCGTCAGGAAGCATCCTGGGCGTAGGCGTCAGCGTCCTAGACCCGCAGTGGCTGATGATCATCGGCTTCCTACTCATCTTAATCGTGTCGAGGGCCGTCTTGTCGCCGCAGTGACTGACGTCTATCAGCATGCCGACCCTGTTCATCCTCGCGACGCAGTCGTAGCCGAAATCAGTCAAGCCGCTGTCCCCTTTCTCCTTAAGCCCTGAGCCGAGCATATTCGACTCACTGTAGGTTACCCCCGCCTGCCTGATGCCCAAGCCGTAGAGGACGTCTACTCGGTCCACCTCATTCTCGATGCAGTTCAGGGTCTCGATGACGGCGACCCAGGCGAGCTTCCCGTTCTCATGAGCATCGTAGATGTCCTCCACCGACCTGCAGTGGATGATGTAATCCTGCTGCCTGATGTCGCATAGCCTCATGCCGAGGTTCTGGATCACGTCCGTCCAGTGGTTACCGTGCTTCGACGTGATGGAGCAGAACCCATCCATCATGTTATCAAACATGGCGTCGATGCCTGACCTCCCCAGGGCATCATACGCGAGCCTCTCCCGCCCCTGATTATTGTACTCCCGCATCATATCCTTCGGACTGAGCACGGGGTGTTCGTGGAGGTCAACTATGATGTTCTTCTCCATGAACCCCTCGAAGCGTGTGTCCTCCTCCTTCGACAATGGGTATGTATAAGCCCATTCCTTGGGTGTTGGGTCGCGGTACTCAATCGTCTCGTAGTCCTTCTCAGGCTCGAGATAGGAATACGCCTCATAACCTGAATATTTCTTCTGGCCCCCCATTCTGGATCCATAACATCTAGTTTCCTAAAATATAATAACCATCACGCGCGCTGCTAGCAGCCTATTGATCTGTTTATTCTCACTCATTAACTATGATTACATCAAGTGATTTGGCATCAAGCAGTCTAATGCGCGAAATTTACTGAATACTCCATACCCTTATTCCCTCCACTCTCTCGAACAAACATGCAAATGATAAATACTTAGTTGACTATTATCCATATAAGGTTCATTTATCATTTACTGATAATGAAACTTATAAAATTTGAAACAACAGGTGAAAAAAATGAAGTACGTTTATCTATGGTATGTGAAGGTATCCCAAGAAGCACTAAAAAAGATGGTCACTGATAACAAATTCGGACCAAACTGGGTAGCAAAGGTTAAGGAAGTTGGTAAGAAGGCTGGTGTAAAACTACTCTTCGTCGGCAGTCCATTTGGAACCGCTGAGCAATATGTAGTAGCTCTTGAGTCAGACAGTCCGCTGGACGAATTCTACAAGGTCACTGGTGAACTCTATCGTGTAGATCCAAGCATGATTGAGTACGCTAAAACTGAGATAATAATGCTTACTTGACCTTATCCACCTTTTTTTTTTATTTATTATTGCGCTCGTAGCGCACACTTTACTTTCCGGGTACTCTCGGAACCCAACTCTTAGCCTGCCGGAGCCTTTGGAATATTCATTGTAGAGGTCAATAGTCATCGCTATTTCTTGGATTGATTTCAACATCCTCAGATGATTGTGAGGGTTGAAGCTAAACGTATGAGTACACCCGAGGAAAAACCCGAGAGGGCTTCCATTAAGAAAGTTATAGTCATCAGAGCGTCCCCGCGGGTAGGCGGCAACAGCGACCAGCTAACGCGCGAGTATAAGTATGGTTCTAGGAACAGGGAGAAGGAGAGGATCAGAACAGTTGTCGTGACAACGAAGGTAGCCAACCAGAGGAGAAACTTTGCCTTCAAGGTGGCTCGGAGCATAGTAAATCGCGCGCCTACAAGTAGGGTGATAGTTCATATCTCTGAATCATAATAGTACACGTGATATTGAAACGGGGGACTGACCTATTGTATTACGACATCATGGCTGTTTACGAAGGCCGTAAGGGAGCTAAACTCGTCTTCCAACCGAGAATTAAACACTGGTACGATGTGAACCTGTCGTCTGGAACATTGCCGAATCGGTACCGGGGAATGTACCTTGACGAGATATATGAGGACCTCGGCGTCGCCCCAAGGGAGGTCTGGGGCTACGGGGGAACCGGCTCTGAGTTCGCTGGCTACTATGGGCTGA